>JAJZKH010000043.1 GCA_021850955.1 Microcaldota archaeon | reverse complement strand
TTATGATAAAATCTATCAGATAATAATTTAATAAACAAGTTTAATCCTTCATATTCTTCATAACGTTTTTCATTATTTATTTTATTCATGTTCTCGTCACTTAAATTTAAATAATTTATAATACCGTGATGCTTTTTAATTTGCTTAGATAAAAGAAATTGAAATTTTCTTTTTTTTGGATCAACTGCAAACATAACATTAATTATATTTTTTTGATAATCAGCCCAATTTAAAATATTTTTTAGATTCAATGTTCTATAATTTATTAAATTATAAATTGCATTAGTAAATGCTCTTGCAAGTACTAAAAATAATATATAATCACTTTTGGATAGTTCGTCATCCTTATTTATGTTAAGTAAAACTATTTTTAATCTAATCCACCTTTTTATTAGTAATGACGTTTTCGAAGTGTCCATAACCAAATCCCAATAACTTTTCCTATCAGTGTAAGTTTCTATACTATATATTGTCATAGCTTTTTTTGGGTTATTATTAATTTCATATGCTAAATTATATATTTTGCAATCGAGTGGCAAGTCTATTATTTCGCCAGTTATAATTGGTGTCTCATGAATTATACCTTCATATCTTACATTACCTTTTCTAAAAATTCTAATATCATACCCTGCCATATTTATAACTCTTTTACCGTTGTGTTTAATCGATACTCTATTAATTCTCAAACCTGAAACGTGGTTAGGTATACTAAAGTTTTTAAGAAAATTTATTAGTTTTCTGTTTAGTAACTCATCGCTATCTAAATAAAATATAAATTCATAATTACATTTCGATATCCCCAACATTCTAAATGGTTCTACATAACCTAGTGCTTTATAATGAAATAATTTTATATTATCCATTTTTTTGCATTTACTTCTTAATTTAAAATAAATCTTTTCTGAACTACTATCTATTATAACGATCTCTGAAGCTATGTCCTTTACATTTTTTATTAGTTTAAACAGAAGGTTTGGGTTATCCTTAGAAAAAGTCAAGATTGATAAGTCCATAAGTATTCGCCTAATTTTTATATTTAATCCCTTAAACTTTTAAAAATGTGTATCCAATGCCTTGTAGGTTTTGACCCCTGATAAGTATCCTTTTATAAAATATATAAAATACCTATAGTCTTTTCTAAACTTAATTCGTTTGCTGTTGTGGTTATTAGTGACTGAATTCGAATAATCAAAAAAGATATAACCAAATAATAATAACTGACTTATTAAGTATGTCTTTATACTATATTTATCCTTGTATTTAGCTCTAAAATAAACAAAATTCTTTATGAAGTAATAGAACATTCTTAATCTAACATTCGGACTTGGGGAGTTTGTAGAAGTAAAACCCTCAAGATGTGTTAATTTTACTTTACCATTGTATATTATTTTAAAACCTGCTTTTATTGCTCTAAGACAATAATCTATATCTTCATGGCCCATATAAAAATTCTCATCCAAAAGACCTATACTATCTATAACATCTTTACTTATTAATATGGCTGCTCCTGTTACCCCAGATATATAACCAACTCTATTATACCTTTTATTATCCATAACGCCTGCAAGTTTGTTATAAGGAGGTAATAAAGGGACATTATTGCTTATTGATAATCCTGCATGTTGAATTCTGCCATTCGGATAAACTAATTTACAACCTTCCAAACCTGCCTTTTTATTTGCTGCTAATGTTTTGATTAATTTCAAAAGCCAGCTCTTTTGGTCTATTATTATGTCATTATTCAAAAGCAATATATATTCAGGATTATACTTTTTTATCGCGTATCTTATGGCATTATTGTTATTTTTTGAAAATCCCCCATTAAATTTATTTACTACTATATCAACTTCAGCAAAATTTTTTTTTACGTATTCTATGCTATTATCTGTTGATTTATCATCTGCTAAAATTACAATATAATCTTTATAACTGGTCTTTCTTAAACTTGATAACGAATAAAAGAGTATTGGTTTTCCTTTATACTCAGCTTTGACACCATTATAATTAGAAACAATTATAACAACATGCTTATTATGCATATCCAACACGCACATAACTTATTTTAAATCAGAAAAACTAAAATTCTGTAATAAATAATTAATTACTGGATAACCCAGGTAATTTACTATCTTTTTCTGATAGTAGTGGTTTTCTAACTGGCCAGTTTATATTAATTTTATTATCATTCCACAATACACCAGATTCACTCTCTTTTGAGTATACATTATCGACGCCATACATAACCTCTGCTTCATCACTAAGAACTTCAAACCCGTGCGCAAAACCCCTCGGGACATAAAGCATATCTTTGTTTTCTTCTGAAAGCATTGCAGATACGAACTTACCGAACGTATTAGAATCTTTTCTTATATCAACAGCTACATCAAATATCTCGCCCTTTACGCATCTAACGAGCTTAGCCTGTGAATATGGCTCTTTTTGATAATGAAGGCCCCTAAGTACGCCTCTAACCGACTTAGAATGGTTTTGTTGTACAAATTCACCAATTATCCCTGCCTTTGCAAACTCTTCCTTTTGGTAAGTTTCCATGAAAAAGCCACGCTCGTCATAGAATACTTTTGAAGTTATTAAAATAACATCTGGAATTTCTAATCTTTTGAATTCAAATGGCATAATACAATTTAATGTTATAAATATTTAAATATCTAATCATTTAATTTTAGATTATGGAAAAACTGCTAGTTATAGGTGCAAGCGGGCTATTAGGTAATAAAATCCTACATCTTGCTGGAGATAAATATGAAGCTTATGGTACCTATTCGGCACATAAGCCAAAAATAAGCAATGCGTTTAAGTTAGATGTTACTGAAAAGAATAACGTTTCGAAGCTTTTGGGAGATGTAAGGCCTGATGTAGTTATAGATACTCATGCTTTAAGTAATGTCGATTATTGTGAGTTACATCCTGAAGATGCCTGGAAAATAAATGTAGAGGGTACAAAAAATGTCGCTGAGTTATGTAAAATCAACGGGTGCAAGTACTTATTTATTTCTACAGATTATGTATATGATGGCTACAAAACAACCACTTATTCTGAAAAAGACAAACCTCATCCAATAAACTATTACGGCAAGACTAAACTTATTGCAGAAAGGGTTATAGAAACGCTCGATATGGATTATATAATAGTAAGAACTGCGGTTTTATTCGGAATTAGTGACTCATTCGGGAAGCTCCCTTTTCCCGGCTGGGTAATACAGCAGTTAAAACTAAACAATAAAATAAAGGTAGTAATCGATCAGTATAGTAACCCAACGCTAATAGATAATCTTGCAGAAATGCTGCTTTCTTTATATGAAAAAGACCGTTCTGGCATGTTCAATGTCTCTGGAAGAGATAATATAAGTAGATTCGAATTTAGCAAGATGCTTGCAAAAGAATTTGGCTTGAATGAGAAGCTTATAGAGCCAATAACAACAGCTGAGCTTAATCAACCTGCAAAAAGGCCGCAGAAAGTTGCACTTAAAGTATCAAAAGCAGAGAAAGCAACTGGAATAAGTGCCCTAAAGTTAGAAGAGGCAATTGAAATATTTAAAAATCAACTTCAAAAGGGGAATAAATGAGATTGCTTGTTACTGGCGGATTGGGTTTTATAGGCTCAAACTTCATAAGATACTGGTTTAAAAAACATCCAAAAGAGGTTATAATAAACTTAGATAAAGTAACCTATGCAGCTGACCAACATAACCTTGTTAGTATAGAAAAATACGATTATAATTTTGTTAAAGGTGATATTGCAGATTATGAAACTGTATTCAAGATTTCAAAAAATGTTGACGCAATAATAAATTTTGCGGCAGAATCTCATGTAGATAATTCTATACGTGATTCTTCAAATTTTGTTAGATCTAACATTATCGGTGTGCACAATTTGCTTGAGGCAGTTAGAAAGTATGAAGTTAGATTTCACCAGGTTTCTACTGATGAAGTGTATGGTTCGCTACCTCTTAATTCTAAGCTAAAATTTAACGAAAATAGCAAATACAATCCAAGAAATCCATATTCAGCAACAAAAGCAGCTGCAGATCATTTAGTTAACGCATATTTCAATACATATAATTTACCTGTAACTATATCAAACTGCAGCAACAATTATGGTCCAAACCAACATCCAGAAAAGCTAATACCTAAGGCTATAATAAACGCAGAAATGCAAATTTCTATACCGATCTACGGTAATGGCTTCCAGGTTAGGGACTGGGTATATGTGGAAGATCATTGTTCTGCAATAGAAAGAATATTAAAAAAGGGCAAATATGGAGAAACGTATCTAATATCTGCAGATAGCGAAAGATGCAATATTGATGTCGTAAAAAGTATATTGAAAGAGTTAGGCAAAAGTGAAAACCTTATCAATTTTGTAAACGATAGACCGGGTCACGATGTAAGATATGCAATAGATGCAAGAAAAATAAAAAATGAACTAAATTGGAAACCCAAGGTAAAGTTTGAAGACGGTCTAAAGTTAACAATAAAACATTATGTTAAAAATCTGGATTATTATAAAAAAAAGGTTGTTACATGAGCGGGAAATTAAAAGGAGTAGTACTTGCCGGAGGTACTGGTTCTAGGCTCTATCCACTTACAAAAGTAACAAATAAGCATCTTTTACCTGTATATAACAAACCAATGATACTTTACCCATTGGAAACCCTAAAAAGTTTAGGAATAAGCGACGTTTGCATAGTCAGTGGTGGAGAACATATTGCCGATTTCATACGCTTTCTCGGAAGCGGATCGGAATTCGGCGTAAAACTTACTTACAAAGTACAGGATGGACCTAAAGGTATAGCCCACGCGCTATTACAAGCAGAAGAATTTGTAAGAAAAGACGAGAAAGTTGCTGTGATATTGGGAGATAATATATTTGAAAAGGTAGAAGTGCCTTCGAATGTATTTTTAGACAACAATGCTTATATTTACCTCAAAGAAGTTGAAGATCCAGAGAGGTTCGGCGTGGCAAAATTAGATAAGAACAAAAATATAATTGAGATTTTAGAAAAGCCAAAAGAATCACCTTCAAAGTTTGCAGTCACCGGCTTATATATTTATCAAAATGATGTTTTTGATTTTATCAAAACACTCAAACCTAGTCAAAGAGGCGAACTAGAGATAACTGATGTTAATAATTGGTATCTAAAGCGCGATAAATTAAAAGCAATTTTTTTGAATGGTTTTTGGTCCGATGCAGGGACATTCAAATCTTTGCTAAAAGCGGCGTTATTTATTTCAAAAAAAGAAATAACTTAGCGCCTACTTTTTGCTTCTATAGTCCCATGATTAATTAGATCATAACTTCCATAATTGTGCTTATATATTCGAATATTTTTAAAACCAAGTTGCTTTAATTTTTTGATTATATAATCTCTATTACCTAAATTTTTATCCCCGATTTTAGTAGAATATTCTATCCTAATTATTTTAAACTTCGACAATATCTTCTCATTTACTACGTTAAATTCGCTGCCCTTAATATCTAAATCTAAAAGGTATGGGTTTTTTATTCTAAATTCTTTTATGATTGTCTCTATGCTTACGCTCCTTATTTTTGCCATTTTATTCTTATCCTTATCGTATATCGAGGATCCTCCGCTGCCACTTTCAACTATAGGGAAGTCTATAACTCCATCTTTATCTATAATTAGATTCTTGAAGATTATCTTCTTGCTAAGTTTTGGATTTAACTTTAAATTCAAAAGAGCGAGGTCATAAGAATTGCGATCTGGTTCAAACGAATATACCTTCGCCCCCCTATCTGCATAATATAATGCTGTATCCCCTGTAAATCCGCCAGCCTGTACTACTACTTTGTTTTTAAGATCGAAATCAGAAAAATGTATATCATACAAAAACGTCTCAGCAAAAATCAATTCATCGAAGGATTTAATATCAAATTTTATTCCTTGTGGTGTTGTTATAATGTTATTTTTATAATTCCAATAACCCTTCCTATTAGAAAACAAAACACCATCTAATAGAGAAAAATAAAATAAGTCTTTTATTTGCTTTGCATTTTTTTTATTGAATTTAAATATAAAATCATTTCTACAAATTAACTTTCCATCTTTTTTTCTCAGATTTAATAAGTTTGCAAATCTATGTCGACCAAGTCTTATAACTTGTAAAATCATATTTACTTTGTTTAATTGTTTCCCTAAAAAGCCTTTACTTTGTTTAATAAATCTATTCATGTTCCCCACGTATATAATCTTATTCTGTCTAACTATCAGTTGTATACAATAAAATATAATCATTCATAAATTCAAGTATTTTCAATTTTATTGCTGCAGAAAAGGCTTATAATTATTGCATGCTTTGGCTTAATATTTATATTACGCTGATTGCGGCATTTGAAGTGCGATATATAGAGGCAGAATAGCCAGACTCTCAATAATTCCAACCCA
>JAJZKH010000042.1 GCA_021850955.1 Microcaldota archaeon | reverse complement strand
CAAAAAAGACGCTTAAAGAAGACAATAACTTTTTAAGTGTCGTATTGTCGGAGATGAAAAAAGAAGAATGGCTTACTTTAGAATTAGATCCTGAAGATGCAAGGAAAAGGCTTTACAGATTAATACCTCTGGAAGAGGTAATGAAGAAAACCGCAGAGAAAGCGGTTGATATCTTTAAAATACAAAGCAAAGAGACTACCCAAAAAACTATAATAAATATCAATGGAAAAATAAAAAGTGGCAGAGATACAAATATACGTTCCGATATAAAACCAGAAGATGAAAGGTAAATTATTGAAAGCTTTTATGAAAATTTAATAGAACAACTCAAAATAGTTGCATAGAATATAAAAATTAATCACTAAAAAAAACTTTTTCAAAATAAAAATAATGATATAAACCCACATAAACGAGATTAAAAACGGGATTTAATAGACGACATATAAAATTTTTAACATAACTAATCTCTATCCATTATTGTTAATTCTTTAATAATCATATCATAAGCATTCTTTATGAACTGTTCAGAAGCATGCTCATCTAATCCAACTATTTTTAAGATTTGCATATCAAGTCGGTATCTACTTATATCTCTTTCTTTTATTTGAGTCAAGATTGGTTTTAATTTATTTTTTGAAATATCTTCGAACAATTTTAATAGGGTATTTCGCTCTTTCTGCGACAGCTTTTTAAAATCGAGTACTTTGAATAAACTATAATCGGATTTCATTATCTCTAAGTAATCACCTTGGGTTTTAGAGCTGTATAACATTATTTGTATAATCCCAAGCACAGAGTTCATATATAAATCTAATAACTTTAAATCCTCATTTGATAGAACGTTACTTTTTATATACCACAAGGATGGACCGGCAATATAAAGTTTATCATGCGAATAAATTCCTATTGAATAAGTGTTATCAGACTTCAAGTTTATTTTTCTTGGTAGAAATAATTGTGAACCGTTTCTTATAAGATTATTTTTTATGTGTTCACCCCATGGAAATTTAATTGGAATATCTTTTTTAAAGTGGTGTAATAACTTTATATAGTCATCATCTTCCTTTGCTAATGCCAGATCTGCAGATTTACTTGTTATATAAATACTATCTATACCTGTATTTGTCCTTAATGCAGATACAAGTTCGGACTTTAGCAATGGTTTCAGTTTTAAATTATTATTTTCTTTTAATTTTATGTAGATTTCTTTTTTAGTGGAATAATCAAATATACAAGTAGCATTTTTGATTCTAGCAAAGCTAGTTGGATTTGTTATAAATACCCCATCTGCTACACCTTTAGGTCTAAATGGCAAGCCAATATCTACATAATTACTATTAAATTTAGTTAATTTTATTGATTTTAGAATAATTTTATTAAACAATTCAACTAGCCCACTTGAAGAAAATAATGGCATTAAATTATCTTTATACGCTTCTAAATTTTCATGAGTAATCTCTTTTATACTTACATAGTCATTATCTAAATCAAGTATCTTATGTATGTCTGCATCTTTCAATTCATGTAATGGTTTTTTGATAAAAACAATTTTTGTACTATCAGATTCTTTTGGTATCCTTTTCTCTGCTATTAAAAGTACATCTCTAAAAGCAGATGATTCGCTAAAAGCTATTTCAGCTTCAGATTCTATAATAAATTTAATATGATACTTTTTGATTAAAAATTCTCTAATCTTCTGCGTCGCAGCACCACGAGCAATATTTATAGGAATCACAGCAGCAATCGTTCCACCTGGTTTTAATAAAAGATCTGCTAATGCTAAAAAATAACCCCATAAATTAATCTCATGTCCGCATATTTCACCAAGCGCAGATTTCTTTAATTTTTTAATATAATCTTTTGGTAATTTATTTCTATCAGAGAATGGTGGATTCATAATAACGACATCCACTGGTTTTAATCTGAATGGTTTACCACCGCCATTTGGACTTGATGTTTCTATCTTTTTATAAACCACTTTCCCGCCAAGTAATGTTGCATTTGCCTGTTCTGAAAATTCCGGTATAAGTATCCCATCCTCTTTAAAAAATTTACCACGTAGAACGGTTGGAGAGGAATCCAGTATAGAGTCTCTTCTAGCTATCCTCACTATATCAGTTGGCTGTTCTATATGCTGCATCGCTAAATTAACTGTAGTTAGATGCGCTGCGAAAGGCATTATATCCATCCCAGTTATATCTTGTTCCAAGAATCTTCTATGTAACACATCTAGAGTTTCTGAGTCTAAATTTTTATTCAATTGTCTGTAAACATTCAATTTCCTTCTATAAACTGCACATAATAAGGTTCCAGATCCACAAGCAGGATCTATCACCTCAGCATCCCAGTGGTTTATAGAGAAACCCGCAAGAATGTCGGCTGCGTTAACATTAGTATAAAATGCTGCCCACGTCTTGGCTACTTCTTTAGGCAACAAAGCATGAAAAAATCTTCCTGCAATCTCCTGAGTTATTTTCTCAACTTTAATCAACCTTAAGCTTTTAATTGTTGCATTTATCGAATTTATAACATCGTGGGTATTAGGCAATTTGTCTATTATTTTTATTGCGTATATTGGAGTATAATCTTCATGTGTTATTCTCTTGAAATAATTGTCCAATTCATTTACATCTGAAATTGGTTCTAACTTAGGCCAATCCTTGGCTAATCGATTTTTTGTTGTATAAACTTGATAAAACAACAATTGATTAAATAGAAGATAGGATGATAAAATATTGACTTGCGCTTCTATTATTTTTTTGTCTCCTTTTAATCCACTAAGTCCAGCAAATAACTCAAGCTTTTCTGTTACTTCCTCAAATATTTCAGTTGTTCTGGCTTGCCTAATTGCTTGATACAACGTATCTATACTTGCTCTTATCGCCTTTATTACAGACTCAAAATCAAATTCTACTTCATTTTCGTTTATCCTAGAATTTAAATGAGTTAATAATTCTATCAAAGATTCTTCCTTATTTTTTTGATCCAGCCATTCTGTCCAAACATCAGTATGAATCCACACTCTAAGTTTAGTGTTTAATACTAAGTCTGTTAATTTTGAACTTTCTAAAAGTTTTAGACCATGCCATGATTCTGGATAAACAATCACTATTGCATTTGAAGTATTGTAAGCCTTTGCATAATCGAATACTTGACCTAGTGCTTTAATAAATTCATTGTCCCCTCCAATCTTTATTTCTAAAATAAAAGGGATATCTTTTATTTTAAAAAAGATATCTGCATAACCGGTACCTATTCTTACTTCAGAGGCGGCTACAGATGCATTGAGTTTATCTTTCAAAAAAGCTATTATTTCTGGATACAATGTTCTTTCGGTTACTTCTAACATATTTGGTGACTACCTACATTTAATGAGATTATCCTTGAAATCAAGAATAAGCTTTTTAGTGCCACGTTTTTGTTTTCTTTTTCGTATAGAACTCCAGTAAGTTTAATTATATTGTCTTCCTCCTTACTAATACTTACTTGTATCTTCGGCATAAAATGAAGAGTATATTATTATATTAAATAGTATCTTTTTATTAGAATGTAATAAGCGCCCTGCAAGTAAGTACAGACTAAACAATAAAATGATCAAAAATTATATTACTTAAACTGTGTCTAGAAAAGATTAAATACGGATTAAGTCAGATAATAAGATGAAATCGGAATTATATCAACTTATAAAAATGTTTGAAGCATTCAATTACTCACTTCGGAAAGCATATAACGGAAGTAGTGAAAAACAAAAGGAGGCTGAAGCGCCAGGTTTTTTAAATCAATACAATCAACTACGAAAACGACTAAAACAAGAGCTTACACCAGAACAATTAGTAGGCATACCAGAATATCCTGATAATTACGAAGTTGAAAATCTAGATGATGATCATAAAGTCGCTTTAATTTTGGAACTTTTTTCAGCCTCTAATATAGTGATTAATTTTATGTATGCAATAGATAGAAAACGACCATATAAAGAAGAATTAAATGGTTTAAAAGCGAGATTTGAAGATATAGTAAATATTACTAGAGAACTTCAAGAACATTGGAGTAGGTATCAAACATTTATTAATAATATAACTAGAATAGAAACGTTAGCCGAAAATTTTGATGAAGGTTTAAAAGAATATAATGCTATAGCTCAAAAATTAGGATTAAATCCTATAAAAAACCAACTCGATGAATTAGATACAGATGATGCAATATCCTATGTGGATATCATCGGTTCATTTTCGAAGCAAATTGTATCAAAACTAGACACTTTAATAAAAAGCCCATCATCTGAAGAAAAGAGCAATCTAACTGCTTTATACCAAGAAGTAGAAGATATAGAAAAAATTATTGACGACGACAAACTTATAAAAAATGCAAAATTAGCTATAAATTTATTGGAAGAAAGAACTAGCGGGAATGCTCTTGGATCTGCACTGATATCAGGTAGAATAATAAGTGGTATTTTGGATAAAATAAATGAATATGCAGGAAAAAATGGTTTCTCTGACCAAGAAAAGATACCTCAAGCTATAAATAAATTATATGATGATAAACTTATAGTTAAAGATAAAGATGAAGTTATCAATGAAATTACTAAGGCAAATAAAAAGCAGAGAAATCTCTTTTCTCATAATTATAATGAATTTGCATCCTACTCTGAAGCAATGAGCCTGATAACAGATGCAATAAATTTAATGAACTATTTAGCTATATTTTTAAATTCAGTATAAATTTAAAATTAGAAATTACAATAACTTTAACTATACTATTTTAGCTTTAATACAAAGACTGTAAGATTATAAAATATTTAAACTATCACCGCCATTAACTGATATGGGTAGTAAGGATTTTAGAGATTTATGTGGAGAATTTAGTGGAAGATATAATAAGATAAAAGATGAATGTATTTTAACTTCCGATTCATACAGCAAACTCCAGGAAATTCTAAATTTACTAGAAAAAGAGCATATACAACCTGCAGTATTCAATTTAAGAAGCATAAAATCAAAAAGGGACACCAACTTGGACAGTTTTGACACTTTCGATGAGATATTCGATGAAAATGGAACAGTAGCGATAAGAAGACCTGATACCGTTGTAATAAACAATTACGGCTCGATTGAATTTTCCTAGATATTTCTATCAATTAAGTCCTTTCTTTTTGATAAGAGATATAACTCTCACCAGTTATATCGCTATGCACAAGATCATCATTAAGCGCTCTTTTTAGTGATTTCAGATTTCCAAATTTAATTTTGGTTACAGTACCGCTTTTATCTAAAGTTACATCTTCACCGGATTTTTTTAGTTCATCAAAAACAGGCTCGGGGTTATTTTTAAATGCTTCTAGAAATTTTCTATACGTACCTGAATTTTTTATATTAGATATCTTAGCCTTATCATTAATAGACTTAATTTTTTGCTCTAGCTCTTCCAAATTATTTTTATCAAAGGATTCCTCTTTTTTAAGTTCATCAAATAACACATCTTTATCCTGCTCAAAAAATTTATCTCCAAACAAAGCATTAAATATTGGCCTATCTAAAATAAGTAATTCATTATCAAAATTTATTATATCTGCTTTATAATCGATTGGGAATAGCTTCTCACTTTTAGCTATTTTTAAACTCCTAGTTGTTAGTAACAAAAATATAGCTTTATCGTTTGATAGAAATTTGCTATTTGTGTATTTTCGGATAATCACAAGGCTTTTACGGTTATTATCTCTAAATCTAATGGCAATGAACTTGATTGTTCCTATTTTAATCTTACCTAAATCAAAGTGTTCTATATCTCCACCTTCCTCAGCAGTTTCTATAGATGATAGAAGGCTTTTTGAAGTGGAATCCAAAGCCTTATCAGGGATATAACTTTTAGATTCTGGATCATAATCAGTAGGCATGAATTCTTTTAATATTACCCCTTTGTCAACGAGTTTCTGAAGAATTTTCTTATACTTGTTATTAAATGCAACAGTAACCTCTTTATTGATTTTGATATACCTAAGTTTCCATTCTTTCTTTACTTTAAGTATAACAAATAAATCCCCCTCTAAATCCAAATTTAAAAATTCCAAAACTTTGTTCAGATTCTCCATATTATCAATAACCTAGGTATATATTTCCCGATAACTGGACCATTTTATTACCATAAACCGAATCAGCTTTTCTTTTTGATATAATTATAACTGACTCTTCAATCTTTATATCAAAAGTGTTATCTTCTTCTCTATCCCCAAGGTATATGTTATAACCCAAAATATTAAGTATCGGATTTATATAAATCAAATCTGTTTTTATGTATATATATCCTGTGATTAAAAATATAAATAAAACTGCTAAATCAGCTGTAATAGAGTTATACTGTAGTGATGCTAGTGGTATAACATAAGTTAATAAGTATAATATCGCATCTTTTCCCGACTTACGAATACGCTTAATTTTAATATTCGGAAAACCG
>JAJZKH010000041.1 GCA_021850955.1 Microcaldota archaeon | reverse complement strand
CAGATTTATATCGATTGAAAAAATAGCTAAAGCAACTTTGCTAAACATCCCATTTTCTTCTAAGAAAAGTGATTCTGACCTGAAAGAACTTAGTAACTTGATAATGGAACCTAGAGATTATGGCCATCAATGGAGAAAAAAATTTATAGAACAAATCGAAAAAGCGATAAACATTCCATTTTTTTCACCACTAGTATCATCTTTTTTAAAAGAAACTGATGTATCTGACCCACAAACAACGATACTTAATGCTAAAAACGTTGAAGATATTAAAAACCCAAAATCAAAGGATATTGACACCGTTTTGAATATTTGTAATGAAATACTTGATCAATCTGAAAATAAAACGCTAGATCATGAAATAGCCAAAAAAATTCATGAATTAATACCTATTATGAATAATCAATCCAAATTTGCAATAGACAAAGATGACATTGAAAAAATGATTAAAACCTTAATAATATATGTTCATAACATTATTTCTCTTGAAGCACTGTTAATACTAAGTACGTTACTTTCTCCTTTCTACACTAATCGATATCCAAGTAAGTCCGATATTGATGTGTTTATACCTAAGTTGAAAAAAATAAAGGAAACAATAGAGAGATCCATAAAAATAGTAGAAAATTACAAAATTTAAACTACGATACTATAAACTCTTTAATTTAGTCAATTTTTTTCCATTGTTGTGGAAAATAAATAGATACTTACTTTTATAATAATAAAATTACTATTTTATCAACTTTACAATAATTTTTATGTTGCATATTATTAGCCAGAAAATTTTTCTTAAATAAAATTTCCTTTGTTTTCTGCATTTCTTTTAAATAATTTCAACTGAAAAAACAGTTTCTCAATAAAGTAACAAGTAATTATAGAATAAATGCGGAGGGCCGGATTCGAACCGGCGAACCCCTACGGGAATGAACCCTGAATCCATCGCCTTTGACCTAGCTCGACAACCTCCGCAGTATTCCTGAATTAATATTTAGTATATTAAAAATTCATTTAGTGAACTTGGATTTTAAGATTGATACAAATCAATGATATTGACTATATTTAATAATGGACCTATTTTTAAAATTTTTAACATATGAATCACTGAAATCTTATTGTCTTTTTTCTTTATTTTATTATCATCAAACATTTTACCAGTTAAATTATCTAAAAAATTTTTCTCTTATAGAAAAATTAGGAAAATTGATTTATTAGTCTAAATCTATTTGTCATTGATTCAACCTATAAATTTCAATATTTACTCAAGAAGAATTTAAATAATTATCTTTCTTTTTATTTATAATAATTTTTATTTTGCAGTTATCAATGAAAAATCCTTACATTTTATATTGGGTTCCTTCTTAGATAATTTTTTTACATAAGAAATTTTTTTGAATTCTGGAAAGACAACCTAGGTTGATAAATTATCCTTATAATACTACAAAACCATTCTGATCACATAATTATTTTTGAAAAATAACCTTCGAATTGTTTAATTCAACTTCTCGATTTCAATTGGTAAACGACCCTGAACGCTTTGCTATCTTTTAAACAATGTTAATCAAATGTTAATTATAACTATATAATCTGTTAAGCTTAACTTATAGTGAAACTTGAGACACTTGCATTCCTTAAAGATGGAAAATACAGGATTGCAGTTTTAAAAGAATTAAGTGAATCACCTAAGTTACCGAGCGAAATTGCTTATAAGCTCAATATAAGTAGAGTCTCTATAAGCCGAATCTTAAAGACACTTAAAGAGAAAGGAATGGTAGAGTCACATTCAAAAGATAGTAGAGCGATTGTGTATTCAATAACTAATGAAGGAATAATAACATTGAAGGAATGTTTGAAATGACTAAAAGTGAATTTAACTTCGATTTCCCTAAGAACCCATTCGAAGACATAAACCCATCTGATTTCAATAAGCTAAATAAAAAAGAAGTAACTGAGGATTTTGTTGGAGAAAATTTTAGAGTATTGGGGTGGGAAGTCTATAAGCCTTTTACTGACACGGGAATTGATAGAATAATTATAAAGCACGTTTGTCCAAAAGGGCATACAGCATTAGATCAAAATTTAAAAAATAAAAAATGTCCTACTTGTGATGATACTCCTATTGAGATTATCAGGTTTATACAAGTGAAGACGCGAAAGATAGTGAATAACATTTTTGGATTCACACTAAAACCAAAAGACATTAGGATAGACCCGAGGCATATTTATCTATTATATTCTGATAATACTACGGAAGATAAACAAGATTTTCTAATCGTACCTGTTAATGAGCTATTGTCATTTTTTATAAGTGTTAAAATTAACCCATTCTCAAGTAAATCGTTCAGGACAGGAAATAATAAATTGAACAGTCTTAAGTATAATCCCGATAAGAATATATGGTCCTGGAATGGATCGTCTTGGGAAAAGTTTCGTAATGTAAACGGTTTGAAACTTCTTCAAAAAACGCAGATTGATTTAAATATTAAACGAGAAATAAATTCTACTAGAATAAATTCAAATAAACTCCAGCACACATTTAGTAAAGGATCAAGTTATACAGATAAAGTAGAAAATGCAGTAAATGAAGAACTTAAGAAACGAATGAGTTTATACTCAAATAAGAAAAATATATTAGAAATTCGTAAAAATGTTGACAGTTTTCTCGATAAAAATTGTAGTTATGCTACCCTAGAAAGCAGTAGAAAATATTTTGAAAACATAAAATTTGAAGACATACTTGGAGATGATAGTGATGAATAGTGAGACAAAATCCGTTGCATATGCATTCGTTGCTAATGGTGTTCAAATTTATCTCGGTGACGACGATAATAAATTTGTGACTTCAAAATTAGTTTGCAATAACTGTGGTGGTCCTTGGTACATGAATTTAACGGAGTGCTTTCTATGTGGTTCCATAAACAAATTTCTTTTCAGATGTCAAGATTGTGAAGAATTTGTTTCTATTACTAATAGCAGTAGGGTATGCGGTAATTGTGGTTCTAAGAAACTTTATTTGACTTGCCCTAATAATGATTGCATTTCTAATAAAAACAAAGAACTTTCAGGGGAAATAAATAAGTTAGGAGGGGTATTTAATAAATTAAGTGGTTTTCTTATCGCTCAGCAATATTGCCTTAATTGCGGTTCACAGGAGCACATTTACAAAAATTACATAATTAGAGTCATTACTACTACTTCAGATGTATTGTCTACTAATGAAATTCTTTTAAATTCTTCGGAATGGGAAATCGATTCATACGTGATTTTAAGACTCAAGAGAAAAGATAAAATACGGTATAGCGTGTTCAAAGCAGCAGATTTTAATGGAAAAAGGATTGAACTTGAGGAAATTTACGATAATTTCTCAAAAGTCGTTGAGTTCTTATATCCTATTTTGGTGCAAAATGGCAGTAACTCATCGCAATGATTAATAATTAACGTTTGATTAACATTTAGTTACATTGAGTGATATAGCATGTTAACAAAAACTAGCAGTTTAGAACGGTTGAATGATTACTTTCTAAGTAAAGGTATTGAAGTTGATCTGGAAAGCAAAATGAAGGGATTAATAGTACAATCAAACGAACTGAGGGATCTGCCTAAAAATATCATTTTAAGAATTATTGCAGAAGCTTATGGATTGGATAAACCTTCAATCAATGAATTCTCAAAGTATTTAGAAAAAATGACGGGCAAATACTTATTATGGTTACAAAAGGAATATCTAAAAAGATACATAGATTATGGTGAAAGTGAAGATTACTATAAGTTCCAGGAATTAATCAAATATGATTTCCCTCCCGAATTTGAGTGGAAAACGAAATTAGATGATATTTGTAATGAGTACAATCACAAAATTCAAAATACGGATCAATTATTTCTAACGTTACTAAAAACTGAAATGATGAAAGGGAATGAAAAACGGGTCAAAGATTACATAGTTTTCTTGTATTCCCGTCTTGTTGGGTTGAATGAGTTTTATTATATTTCTTTGAAAAAACTCTTTGATGACAGTAAAGAAAAAATTAAAAATAATATTTCAAAGACAGGATTCAATCACCTACAAGAATTTTGTAAAGATGAAAACAAATTTGAAAGAATGGAAACCATAGAAAAATTCTCCGCAGAATATCTAAAAATTCTTAGAGAGGATGATGGTTCAAATACGAAAAAATCACTTATTTATTTCAATATTGATCAATCTTTGCTTAATAGTTCTAGAAATATAGACAACTTTTACGATAAAATCTTATCTATAGTAAGTCAGACATATAATGATTTACAGAATCATAAAACATTTGCTGTCAGGATTCGGAATATAATTAGCAATAATGTTAATATAAAGTGGAAAATTTTCTCAATTTTAACTACGTATGCTGAGACTTTCAACGTTTATGAAGAAAAAAGAAGTTATTATTCTCCTTCAACAATTTGCAAAGGATATCTAGAACACCGTTATAACTTTCAAATTGGGGTTGATGAACTCAAAGAACTCGAATCATATTTTAAAGGAAAAGTAGAATTTAATTCCTTGTTGTTCCTAAAAAAGAGAGGAATAAATCAGACTGATGTTGAAAATTTTAGAATGATTATAACGGGTTATTCATTTTCAGATTCCTTTGTATTAGTTTCAAAGGAAAAATACCCTAATTCAAACGAAGTTGACTTTATAGATAATAACACAGAACTGCTTTTGATCTTCCACAAAAATGAAATTGATGACCGAAAAATTCCTTGTCCAGTATGTGGATCATTTAATACTTCAGGTAATTCATTTCCTGAGGTTGGAATTAGGAGTTGGGAATGTAAAAACCCATTGTGTTTTGAAAGAAGTAAGTCCAATAGAGGAAAAAGATTTTCCTTAAGATCTAACCTGATGCAAGGTTCATTATTTGATCTTTCATCCGAGACTTTAATCTCTAAAGAAATTATAAAAAAGTGGAGAAAAGACATTGTTAGAGACTGGACTTTAAATGATCTTTACTACATGCTTGTTAAGTATTTTACATTCGTTGGTGACAAGATAGGTACCATAAACTGCGAAAAAGAAGAAAGCTTTAAAAATATTTCTGTAGAAAACAAGAGGGCGTTTGAATCGATCGTTTTTCGTGAACCAGAAATAAATAATGAAGTAGATGGAACTTTTAAGAAATATATTTCGGAAAGCGAATTTGTTCGTAGATTTTTTTACTCAAAGTTAAAGGTTCAACCAGATAAGGTTATAATTACAGATTATAAAAAAATGCATAATCAACCAATATTAATACTAGGTTCCTCAGAAGAAGTGTTGACAAACTTTAGTAATGGTTCAATACATAATATGGTAACGTCTCCTCCTTATTATAACGCACGAGAATATTCACAATGGAGTAGCTTTTATCAATATCTTAATGACATGTTTCAATTGATATGTGTGAGCTATCAAAAACTTATTGATGGAGGAATATTTTTCTATAACGTTGGTGACACTTAT
Organism: Microcaldota archaeon; assembly: GCA_021850955.1. The sequence continues at coordinate 989 of JAJZKH010000041.1, read as the reverse complement.
GGAAATCCTAACACCATTATTGAGTCCAAAATGGGAGAGAAAAGAATAGCTTTGGGAGCTTATATCATGCTTTTGTTTGAGTTAGCTGGATTCGAAGTATTAGACAATATAGTGTGGGATAAGGGTGAACCTCAAAGTAATCGACACAAGAATGATGGGAAGTACACTCCCTATTATCAAAGACCAGCAAATTGTTACGAGCATATATTTATCTTTAAGAAAAATGGTACTCTTCATCTCAATAAGCAATGGGAGCAAAATAAACTGAAACGAAATATACAAGCCTTCTCCCCTGTTATAAAAATTGGTAGTGGCGGAGAAAATAGATACGGACACACTGCACCATTTCCTCCGAGAATCCCAGAACTTTCATTGTCCTGCTTTACTAATGAAAAAGAGATTGTATTAGATCCTTATTCAGGCAGCGGAACTACGGCGATTACTGCTACTTTGAACAACAGAATTGGAATTGGTATAGAAAAGAGTTTAGAATACCATAACTTGTCACTTACGAAATCCTATGAATTCGAATTGCAAAGTAAACTCAAACTATGGGAGGATAGCCGAGAGTAATAATTTAAGTTTTTTCAACAAATTAAGTTAACTAGTAAAAAATACCTATCTAAAGATTCAATTAATGTCTATATTTTGTAATTTGTTGATACTACATTTCTAAATAACAATCTACAAAATCACTTTTATAAAAATCTGTGATAGACATAGTGCAGACTAAAATAAATGAAAGATTGAAATGTGAGGAGTATACTTATTAAAAGGCATAGATCTGAATAATTTATAAATTTAAAAACCATAATAAAAGAACTTTCTTTCATTCGTTGCACGACTTACACAATACATTATGATAAAATTGTTTAAACGCATGTTTTTAATCGTTAAAACTATATCTATATATGGCAACAAGCATAAGAAAAGAACTCCAGATGATACTCCTTGCCATAGCTGCCCTAGTTGCGCTTACTGTTCTTATT
>JAJZKH010000040.1 GCA_021850955.1 Microcaldota archaeon | reverse complement strand
TAGTAAGACAACATCCATCTCCATTTTTTTAAATATACTAGACATTTTTCTCGCATAAAATCCGTTTGCAAGCGTGCCTAAAGGAACATAAAATACCACAAAATCGTCTAGCACTTCAAAAAGTATACTTTCAAGTTCTGGTATAAAAAATTCTTTCTGTTTTTTTAAAAAAGAATCTATTACTACTAAATCTTTATCATAAAAAAAACCGCTTATTTTTTTAAAATCTGCAAAAAAAGATATTGTTTGTTTTGCAATATTTGCAGATACTGGTATATCCTCTCCAATCCAATCTGGTATTGCGGCATCTATTTCTTCGCTTCTCTCTACAAAAATCACCCCCTCCTCAATTTTTATTACTTTCCACGGAATTCCTTTTGTTATGAACGAATAGCCTTCCTCTATACTACTATAAACAAAGCGCTCATCCAAAGTCGAGATTATTTTATTTGTCGATATTTGTCTTACTAAAATCCTTGGTGTATCAGGTATAACACTTATATTATTTATAAAATATTTTCTTGAAGCCACACCAGTAAAAATATTACCTTCATTAATTGAGATTGTTTTTATGCTTGCCATAAACTTGACCACCTCAATAAATTGCTCCAAAGTTAGACTTTTAAAAGACGAAGATCTTTTTATAATGCTAAATATTTTTTCCACACTTATTTTTTTATATTCAAGCGCCATTGCTGATATTTGATTTGCAAGAACATCTAGAGGGCATATATCCATAAAATGTTTTTCTATATCCTTATTTTCAGCAGAAATTATAGTAGCTGCAGATTCTAAAGCGTCAAATATTCCAGATACAATTATTATACCGTTTGAAACAAGACCTTCTTTATGCCCGCTTCTTCCAACACGCTGCAGCAGCCGTGTAGACTGTCGTGGCGAACCATATTGGACGACTATGTCTATTTTTCCTATATCTATACCTAACTCGAGAGAGCTTGTGGCTATTATGGATTTAATTTTTCCATCTTTAAAGCCATTTTCAATATCAATTCTTTCTTCCTTATCCAAAGAACTATGGTGTATTCCTACACATTCAAGATTTTCAAGTCTACCGAGGAAAAGAATTCTGCTACCAACAGTTTCAACTACTTGCCGTGTATTCCCAAAAATCAACGAAGCATTATGTGTTTTTATTATATCTTCTAAAAACTCTATTCTTGCCATTGCAGAATCATCAAGATCAAAAGAAGCCCTAAATTCATCATGCCTTCTCAAAGGGATGGTTGGCATTGTTATCTTAACAGATAATTTTTTTTCAATATTTGACACTATTATTTTATTTTTTTTGTCATTGAACAAAAATGCTCCTGCTTCTTTATAATTTCCAACAGTAGCGCTTATCCCTATTCTTATAAATTCTCCAGAATATTCTCGAAAACGTTCCAACGCAACAGCTAATTGTGCTCCACGTTTATTATAATACAATTCATGAATTTCGTCAACAACAACATATCTCAAATTTTTTAATGATTCTCTTAATCTAGGAGACAAAAGAATATTTTGCATGCTTTCTGGCGTTGTTATTAGTAATTCTGGAGGAGTTTTTACCTGCATTTCTCTTTCGTTTCTACTAGTATCTCCATGTCTTATTCCTATACTTACTCCTGCAGCATCACAAAGTATGGAGAGCCTCTTCATCATGTCTCTATTCAATGCTCTCAAAGGCGTTATATACAAAACACATATTCCTTCTGTTCTGTTTTTTTGTATATCTTTTAATATGGGCAATATTGCTGCTTCTGTTTTGCCACTTCCGGTAGGCGCAATTATCAATGTATTATTTCCTTCCTCGATCTCCTGCAAAGCAAGTTTTTGTATCTGTGTAAACTCTCCAAACATATCAAGAAAAAAGGAATAGATATCCTTCATTAAATCATACTAAATATGCATGCCCAACAGAGGTATAGTTTGCTCTTCCAACCGAATAATTCATTATCATATTTAAGTAAAGCCCTAAAGATACTCCATTTATAACATTACCATTTTCATAGCAAGGCGCAGAGAAGCTTTTATTTGAAAGTGCAGGTATACTTTGATTAATTCCTTCATATATTGGAATTCCAGACTGATAGCAAGCCATTGTTCTAACTAAAAATGTGCTGTTTAAATTATTATGTAAATTAATTGTTATTCCATTCAATCCAAAAACAGGAGAGGAACACACAACGCTAGCATTGAATACACAACTATTCGATATTCCATTGCTAAACTGTATTGAAGTTCCATTAATCTTTATATTTTCTAAAACTCCTATGTTTTTTGGTATTTGAGCAGTAACTAGTGAAGTATTTATCAAATTAAGAATAGAAAGATTATACTGCCCAACATACGCCTTCGTATCAAACAACGACACAGGACCTATCTCGCTTGTCTTTCCAAAATCGTAGCTGCTGCAGTAACTAACATTATTTACAACATTGATTAAACCATAACAAACTGAGCTTCCTACTAAGTTTGGTTCTATTGATTCAAAAACAAATGAACTGTTAACAAAAAAAAGTTTTCCATAACCATTGCCTATTTTAGAAAGAGTTGTAATATTGGCTATGGTGTCATTTTCTCCTATAGGTTTTAAAATATTGAGTTTTGCTGCATTATTTAATGTATTATTATATTTTGAATTATTCATGAACAGGTAACAATTTGGACTTCCCATAACTCCGACTACCTTTGTCCATCCTCCTGCGTACCAACTACACAGTGTTGTGTTTTTATCTATATTAATAAAAATAACACTTTCGTTATTAAGAGTTTTGTTTGAAACACTCAAATTCGCTCCTCTTGCTCCCTGAGCAAAAACATTTTGAGTTAATGGTCCAGCAATCCAAAGCGAGTAAACTGTGCTATTTTTATAAATGGCTTCTGCAGAGTACATTTTATTTATGTAACTATATGTAAGATTCAATATTGGCGTTAGAAAGGCATTTATAGCTGGAACATCTGACATTCTAAAAATACTAAGCCCATAATTTTGATTTAAATATGTAAGCGGAACATATGCCCCACCACTTATAGTTTTTAGGCTTTCAAAGGAATTATTATTACTAAGTATAGAAAATGCTGTTGCATTAGAGCGCTTCAATACATAAAATCCTACCGTTGCGTGAGATGTAGATCTATTTTCTAAATTATCCCCTCCTGTTGGATCTGCTATAACACTTAAATTGTACTCTCCTTGCGATATTGCTTCATGAGAAAAATTAATCTCTGTGTGCATGCCTACAGGCAATGAAATATTATAAATATTTACCAAACTTCCGTTGAAAAAAACTCCAAAATTCAAACCGTGTATATATGTTTTTCCAGTATTTGTTATATTTGCTGTTGCATAAATAAGCTGATATGGATAAAGAACGGTTTGTAATGGATTTATTTTAATAGAAACACCAATAGGTGCGGGAGGTGCAAGAAACCAATAATAAAAAATAACTCCTAATGCGGCAACTATCAAAACGCCTATTATAACCCAAAAAACATTGTTCTTATCCATATTCCTCACTGCATTTTTTCTTTTTCTTTCAAATCGTTTACAACATCTCCAAACTTCTTTGAAATTTCCTTATAAAAAGTCTCAAAAAGCCAGTTACTCCAAACGTTAGGATCAAACCTATCTCCTACTGCTGGTGGCTTAAAACAGAAATGTCCCTGTTCATTATCAATAAAACCCATCTTTTTCATTCTAAGTAAGTGATATCGTAGGGTTTTTTCGTTTATTGGTTCCCACATTACATTTATATACTCTATCAACTCCTTTACGTTTGGATCCTGTTTTTTCATGAACTGAAAGTAAATTATTGAATCAAGTACTGCAATTGCGCTAAGTCGCGACTCTCCAGGATTTATTATTCCTAAAGTAAGGGCAAGCCATCTGGCTGCTGATCTTCGCGTTTCAAGAACCTCTTTACTAACTCTCAAATTTCTTACTGTAAGTTCTCTTTCTATAAGTTCTGCTTCATTAAGTTCCACAAAAATCACTATACATTAAAACAAAATTATAATATATATCTTTCTCAAGCAACTACTTATTGGTTTTTACTAGCTCCTCAAGCATCTTTTCATTATCATCTGCAGCAGCAATGATCTTCTTTCTAAAGCCGCAAGTTTCACATTTATAATGTATTGTATAGCTCATATTTTCATAAATTGTATATTCCGGAATCATTATTCCGCGGCAGGTATTTTTTCTATCTCCTGGCATTATATCTACATGTTTGCTATAAAGACAATTATAACAATGATCGGTATAACCATTGCCATTAACCTTCTGTCCGCAGTTATCACATATAAAATTTTCTACTTTTTTAGTAAATCTTTTATCTGTATTATGCATAGGAAAATTAGTATCTTCCATTTTTAACATCTTTATTTTAATAAACCAAGTATATTATCGTGCATTATTTTATTTTTATCATTTTCAGATACGTTTAGCTCATTAAGAATATCTTGCTGCTGTTTTAATATATGATATCTATATCCATCTGGAAAAATTCGTGTATCAGAACCGTAAATCATCTTATCGGGTCCAAAAACATCAAGAGATTTTTTGAAAACATCCTTCAAACTCAGGAAATTATCCTGATTGGGCAACCAATTATTTGTTCCTGAAGTTTCAATATATAAATTATCTCTTTTATATTTGAGCATAAGCGCCTCTCTGAAATATCCCGCTCCAAAATGTGCAATTATAAAATTGAGCTCTGGAAAAAGCGAAAGTACCTTAGAAAGATGTATTGGATTTCCTGTATATAAGTCTGCGGTCATACCAATAGTAACCCCAAAATGTATAGTTATTGGTATTTTGTTCTCTTCACAATACTGATAAAATGGATATGCTTTTTCGGATCCTACATTAAACTCTCCGCTTGTTGCATATAATTTTACTCCTTTCATACCCGCTTTAATCTCCTTTTTCAACGTTTCAATAGCATCAGGAAGCTCCGGATTTATCTTTGCAAAACCAATAAATCTATCGCTTGAATTTATAAAAGAGGTAAACTCTTCATTTAATGATACTGTAGACATAAAAATAGTCTTTTCTATTCCAGCTTTATCCATAGCTTCTATCCATGCTTGTTTATTATCATCTATTGTGTGTTTCACTGAGTTTATCATCGCCTGTGAAATTTTATATTTTGTGTTTGGAGCATGAATACCTGCAAACATCTTCTCAGTAAACATATGCGCGTGAGCATCTATTATCATATTAATCATCTCTATATCTTTGTATTATTAAACTAAATATTATCCGTAAAATTCTAAATATTCTATGTTATTGTCTGTGTTGATTACTTTGTACTGTATTTTTTATTGATATTACAAAACATTATTTACTATCAAATTTTTTGTGAAAGATCAGACCAGAACCCAAAGTCACAGCAGTAGCTATTAGAAATGTACTCTGATAACCAAATACCACTGTAATAACTCCAGATAACATGGCACCCAAAACAGCAGAACCTCCTAGAAGTCCGGTCCACAATCCAACATAATAACCCTCTTTCTTACCTCTTATCATATCGTAAAGTAATACGGACGATGAAAGATTCCATAACGCATATGAAAAACCTGCTATTGCGTACGCTATAATATTAACAGAAAAAAACAACATTGGAAAGAACATAGCTGCTGCAGCAATCACATATCCTGTACTTCTATATGTTATAGATAGCATGTATCCTCTTTCTAATTTTAAACTTTTTTTAATTTTTATTATAGCAATAAAAATTATTATTTGCGCAACAACATTGGCAAGGTTTATGGCGAAGATGTTTGCGTATGAAAGACCATACCCATTAAGGTAAGGGACATAAGAGGTATTAAAAATATAATAGCCAAAATTGAATAATATTATCGCACCAAGAAGCTGATAAATTCTTTTCTTTTCTATGCTTTTTATTGTATTGCGTATTCTTATTACTGTATCACTGCTTATCATTAATATTGGCAAAGCAGTTATTGAGTTAAGCAAAGGAAATAAATTATTTGCAAGTGTTATTTTTTGGCTATTTTTAATTTCTCGTGGTTGATCTTTTATTAAAATTAAAGCAAGTATAGCCGCAGCTATATTCAGATAGATTAACAAATAAAGATATGTAGATGGATTATTAATTGCTAAAGAGGCACCAAACCCATAAGCTACAATAGATCCAATAAGTCCAAATAGGCTGTACCTACTGAAGTATTTAGGAAGAGTTTTGTTCCGTTTTGTCCCCATTACAAGTATATTCAGAGCAGGGGAAGCAGCTGTTGCTATAACGGCAAAGAGCGAGTAGTATATATACGTATTATTTAGTTGTTGAGAAAAACCGAAGAGCAAAAGTATTGGTATTGTAAGAAACACTGACAATAATATGAATGGCTTGCTTTTTCCATAAATATCGGTAATTTTTCCCCAGAAAAGAGCTGAAGGTATGCTTACTAAGTTATAAAAAGCAAAGGCAAGACCTATATCAAACACATTTCCTTTAAGATATAATATATATAGCGGTATAAAAATTCCAAGTCCACTGCTTATCGCTGTGATAGGCTTTGTTGAAAAAGTCGAATTTTGTTGATAAAGTCTGATTTTTGTTGAAAAAGTAGAATTTAAGCTTTTGGCACGAAGGCGATTCTGGTAGG
>JAJZKH010000039.1 GCA_021850955.1 Microcaldota archaeon | reverse complement strand
TAGAGCATTTACCACAGTAAGACCAACGCCGTGAAGCCCTCCTGAAACTTTATAAACATCATTATTGAATTTCGCTCCTTTGTGTAGGGTAGTCATTATAACTTCTAATGCACTTTTATTGTATTTTGGCATTATTTCTACAGGTATGCCCCTTCCATCATCGCTTACCTCAGCTATATTTCCATCATCTTTTTGTGATAACGAGATAACTATATTTTTACAAAAACCAGCTAACGCCTCGTCTACTGCGTTATCAACAACCTCGAAAAGTAAATGTAAAACCCCCTGTGAACTTGTAGAACCTATATACATCGCGGGCCTTTTCCTTATTCCTTGAGGGCCTTCCAAAACTATAATGTTTGACGCTTCATATTCTCCGGTGTTTTGCTCCATTAAAATCCAATACTATATCTTATTTAAAGAATATAAAGCTTTTCTATACGTTTTGTCGAGATATTTTTAAAACATTTCAATAAGATACATAGCCTTTTGTTTTGGGTAACAAAACGTTTATATATATTTACCTATTTCCATTTTAGTAAGTAATCAAAGACTATTTGTTAAAAAGTATTATAAATCTAAATAGACAATAGTTACTAAAGCTAACATGCGTGTTTTCTTTAAATAAATTAATGGGTTCGTAACTCAGTTTGGTCAGAGTGTCTGGCTCTTAACCAGAAGGTCGTGGGTTCAAATCCCACCGGGCCCATTAAACATGATATTTTAGTGATTTTATGCAAGAAAATGAATTTAAAAATTATCAGAGAAAAGACACCACTAACCCAAATAAGTTATTTTTGTTTGATTTTTATGGTACATTAGTCGATTTTGAAAATATTAAGCTTGTAGATGGAATAAAAATGTTCTTACACGAGGCAAAAGAAAAAGGATATGTTTTAGGAGTAGTAACTTCTTGCGAAGAAAAAGATATTGTAAAATCGATATTAGAAAAGGATAACGTAAGTCATATGTTTTCATTTATAGTTTCAGGAAATGAAAGTAAAACACATGAAGGAAGATTGAATATTGCAATAGAAACTGCACATAAGGTTACAGGACAGGTGTTTGAGAAAAGAAATATTTTTCATTTTGATGATGATGAAAGACGAATTTTAGGAACACATAAAGTAGGTATATGGCATGTTGCGGTGATGAACATGCCTGGATTAACGGCTTATACCATAGGAGCAGATTTTCTAATCAATGATTTTTCAAAAATAACAGAACTTAGAAAGTTTCTTGAAAACAATACACATAATAATAAAAATAGTAAAAAAATTAGAACCTAACGTAATCTTTTTATCATAAACTCTGAAAAGTCCATTAGCTGAGCTTTTGCTTTGGATTCTTTTAGAAGTGGAGCTATTGACCCCCATGCCTCTTTTATTATATTTTCAGCAACCTTACGTGAATAGTTTAATGAATCACAATTATTAAGTATTTTTATTGCTTCTTTTATTTTTTCTTTGTCAGTGGTATGTTCTGATAATATATTTAAAAGACGTTTTGAGTCTTCAGAGGAGGATACCTGCAAAGCACGGATTACCATCAACGTTATCTTGCCTTCAGTTATATCATCTCCAACTCCACCTTTACTTTCAGATACCTTGCTCTCATCTATATTAAGAATGTCATCTTGTATTTGGAATGCTATTCCTACAGCAGCTCCAAAATCCCCTAGTTTTTTGATGGTTTCGTCTTCAGCTCCGGCAAGTATTCCGGAAAGCTCGCATGAAAATCTTGCAAGAACGCCAGTCTTATCGTTAGACATCTGTAAATACTCTTTTTCAGATATTTTTGACGAATCAATCAATCCAGCATGCCATGCAATATCAGCAGCTTGGCCTATAGTAACACGGATCATATTTTCAAGATATATGTTGAAGACTTTGCTTTTAATTTCGTCATTGATTGTTTTATCAGAACTTAAAAAAGTTATAGGATAGAAAAAGAGGAAGTCGCCTAGGTTTGTTGCAACGTCAATGCCATATTTTATATGAACCGCCGGTGCACCCCTACGTGTTTTAGAGCTATCTTCTATGTCATCATGTATTAAGGTGGCGTTATGTATAATTTCAGGTATTATGGAATATTTTAAATAATCCTTTTGATTTTTGCCTAAAGCCTCAAGGAATAAAAGCATCAGTGTTGGTCTCCAACGCTTTCCGCCTAAATTTAAAAGATACCAAGTAGGTTCGATTAAACTTTTTGTTAATGCTTCTGTATCGTAAGTGTAGTTTGTCTTTTTTATAAGAGCTTCTATTTGTTCTTTTATTAGTTTTTGTGGTATTTGTTTTTTTAGTTCTAGATCTATATTTTTTGCACTTTCTGAAATGTATGTGTCTATGTCAGTCATTTATTCACCTAAGATATTTTTGTATTGTTATTATTAAATATTATTATAACTTCGTTTTTAAGCGAATTTTTAAGGTATGGCAACTTTATTTACAATATAATAATCTTTAAAAATTCAAAAGGTATTTATACCTGAAGAGAGTAATATACTAATTGCTTCTGTTGGGTTTGTATATGATAAAAACAAAAAAATTTTCTCGAGTGTCAAACAAGATTAAAAAGGCTAAATTACCAGTAAATAAGCCATCAAAAACATTGAAAACGCCTAAAAAAGGATCAACACAAACTTCTGCTCCTAAAAACATAATTAAAACTAAAAATAAAGTTAACAATACAAAGCAAAAAAATGTGAAAACTCCATTGACCATGGTGAAAACACCGAATATGATTAAAAAAGAAGAATTGGCAAAGGAGAACGAAAAAAAATTAAAAGAAAACGCACGTTTTCTGTTGTCAGACAATACTCTTAAAAATTATCTAGCAAAAAATGTTGGCAGTAACGCAAACAGTATTTTAGATATATTGATCGATGGACCAAACGTTGACGAAAAAATAGCCGAGTTTTTAACACTAAAGCTTAACGAAACCAGAAGAATGCTTAACCTACTCAATAACTACGGAATGATAAAGTATAACATAAATAAGGATAATAATGGTTGGCTGACATTTGTATGGTATGTAGATTTTGGTTCTGTAGATACATTTAGTAAAAAAATTAAAGAACTTTCAGAAACTAAAATAAACTATTTACCTGAAAATTGTAATGACTTCTTTATTTGTAAAGACTGTTCAAAAACTCATGCTTTGGTAATACCTTTTGAAACAGCATTTGAAGCCGAGTTTAAATGTATATGTGGCAAGGGTATGATAATGATAGATAAAGTAAAAGCAGAAGAGCTATATAAATCAATAAACAAGGTCTAATTAATGCTTTAAAGCGAGGTAGGGTAGCTCGGAGTGCCCGCCGGGCTCATAACCCGGAGGTCGGTGGTTCAAATCCACCCCTCGCTATAAATCAAAAAGACCCCATATTTCCACTATTCGTTGTTTAAATGTATATATAGTAAATAAATCAAGGAACATACAATATTTATATAAAGTTAAAAATTAAAAAATATTAGAATAATAGTGGAAATGAACCCTGGTATGAGTAAATGTCAGATAAAAATTATTTAGAAGAGTTATTTAATAAAATATCAGAAGAGAAGAAAACAAGAGAGCTTCTACCATTACCTGAAGATTTTTATGAAAAAATACTTTTAAATGCAGAAAAAAACAAAAAAACAACAGAAGAAACTGAAAAATCGGAAAAAGTTGAAAAAAATATCAAAAAACTGCTTGAAAACATTAAAAAAATACGAACTCAGAAGGTTTTATTGTATTTAGCGTATGATCGTAAATTACCAACACCTATACCAAAAGAAGAGGAAAGTCTTTATAAATATATTAAGAATATATTAAACAACACATCAGACAGTGTAAAGTTCAAACAAATAAAAATAATAAATACGATACCTGAAGTAATTACTCCTGAAGGCAAAAAACTAGGACCTTTTATAAAAGGGGAAACAATACTTCCGGAATCAGAATCAGAAATTGAGTTTATACTAAAAAATAAAATAGGAGAAATAATATAACTGTGATTTTATGAAAATAGCAAAAGAGATAAACACTTTCTGTCCAACCTGCAATAAACATACACCACACGCTGTAAAAAACGTATCAAAAGGAAAGCAAAGGGGACTGAGCAAGGCAACAAGAAGGCACAATAGAGCAATTAAGGGATATGTGGGAAGCGTAGAACCAAAGATACACCCTAAAAAACTAGGAAAAAAGCAAAAAGTTATAATTGAGTGCACCATTTGCAAAAAGAAGGCAGAAAAAGTATTTGGTAAGAGAACAAAGAAGAAGTTAGAGATCAAAAGGTGAACTGAACGATAATTCCAAAACAGCTTCCAGAAGAAAAAGAATTGGTTTTAGTAAAAATTACAAAAATAATGCAGTACGGAGCGTACTGCGAACTTCAAGAATATAAAAAAGATGCATATCTTCCAATATCAGAGATAGCTTCGGGCTGGATTAAGAATATACACGAGTTTATTAAAGAAGGTCAAAAAACAGTAGGAAAGGTACTATCTGTAGACAAGCAAAAAAACACCATAGACATATCATTAAAAAAAGCAACACAGAAAGAAAAAGATGATAAGCTAAACGAGTTTAATTTAGAGAAAAGATACGAAAAGCTTTTTGACCAAGCAATAATAAACTCTAAACAAGAGCAAAAAAAAGATAAAATAAAAGAAGAGCTCGGTAATAAATTTATAACCTATACTACTCTTTTCAATACTCTTTTAGAAGATAACAAAGCCATGGATTTTATTAAAAACAAAGGCTTTACTGAATCTTTATTGGAAATTATATCAAAAAACATCAAACCTAAAAAATATATAGTTTCTTATACTGTGGAGTTAAAGATAATAGACCCAAAAGAAAGTATAAAAAAGATAAAATCTCTTCTTGTAGAAATTAATAAGCTAGGCATAGATATTCTTTATCTTGGAGCTCCGAAATATCGATTCACAGCTGAAGGACAAGATTATATAAGCGCTGAAGAAAAAATAAAAGAGTCAAAAAAAATATTAGAAAGAAACAGGTCGGTGTTTTTTTCAATGAAAAATGACAAGGTGTAAATATGGAACGATCTATAATTTTTTATAATAAGAAAATAAAGCTCAAAAATCCCATACTTTTAGTAGGGTTGCCGGGCATTGGTAGTGTTGGAAGTTTAGTCGCAGAGCACATTAAGAATGAGTCAAAAGCAGAAAAGTTTGGTGTGTTGTACTCTCCTTTTTTCCCACCACATGTAATAATGGAAAGTTCAGGGAAAGCAAGGATGTTAAGCAATAGGTTTTATCATTTTAAAAATAAAAAAGGAACAAGCATATTAATATTACTTGGAGACACGCAGTCCATGACAACAAAAGGCCAGTATGCTGTAAACGGTAAGATTGCAAAATTTTTCAATAAATTAGGCGGTAAAGAAGTATATGCGGTTGGTGGCTACAGCATAAGCAATCACTATATAGAAAAGCCACGGGTATTCGGTGTCGCTTCGAATAAAAAAACAATAGAACAATTAAGTAAGTTCGGCATAGTATTTGGCAAGGCTTCTGGAAGTATATTTGGAGCAGCTGGGCTTTTACCGGTAATGGCCTCAAAATATGGTATAAACTCTGCATGTTTAATGGGTGAAACTGGTCTTTTAGAGATAGATGCAAACGCCGCAAAGGCCGTTCTTGAGATCTTAAATAAAGTTCTTGACATAAACATAAATCCTTCTAATCTTGATAAAATAAAGAAAGAAACTGAAAAGTTAATGAAGGAGTTAGAAGAAGCCTCAAAAGGAAATCCAGATCAGCTTCCTGGCGCTGCACCACACAATAAAGATAACCTTACATACATAAGATAAAGATACTACTGACTACTGTGGCTTTATTGTAAGTGGAAACATTAGTTAATTACTGTTATTTGTGGGTTTGCGCGAGTGCCTTTATAATAATATCAAAACAATAGCTAGCAACGCAGCAGAAGCCGAACATAATATATTAGTAGTGAATTTGCTTCCTATTCCTAATTCTTCATAATATCCAAAGACAGAGTCTATCAAATCCCCAAAAAAACCCGCAACCATAGATATTATTAATATAAGCATACTTCCGGTTATTAAATAGGCAAAAACGCCTATTATAACTGCTCCTATGAATCCAGCAACAAAACCAAGCAATGAAACTGCACCAGAAGTACCTGCGTTTACCTTTCTCATACTAAATAACATAATCGCCTTTTTCTGTAAAACGCCTATCTCGCTTGAAAACTTATCTGCAGTTATGGCTGCAACGCTTGCGGTGAACGCAAAAATAATAAACATAGGATTTATCCCTAAAAAACCCCTCAATGCATATAAAAGTACCATAATTGCCGGTATTACTCCATTTGCAGCTACATTTTTCCATCCTCTACTACCTTCATATATTCCATAAGCTATTTTTTTGCTTTTTTCAAATCTTGTTACTAAGGCCGAAGAGATTAGAAAAACAAGCATAACTGAAAGGAAGAACCACCAAAAACTTCCACCTAAAACTATGAAAAACAGCGCTAAAAGTAACGCTGATAAGATACCTTCTTTATCTAATGTGAGAAATGCCGACATATCATCAAATCCTATATTTCCACTATTTACAAAGGTTTATAAATCTAACCTCAGTTATAATACTACGAATTCTATTAGGAAGGGTATACTGGTCGCCTTGCCAGTGCATTAAG
>JAJZKH010000038.1 GCA_021850955.1 Microcaldota archaeon | reverse complement strand
GTATGCTCCAAATGAGCATGTCCTAAAACCTGTGGAATCAATAGCGAAGTTGGTTTCTATTGTCCTTAACGGTGCAGAAGTAATCGCTATCAAATCCTGCAAGACTGGCGTAAGGTCTGTACGATTCAATAATACAGACGGATGGTTAAAGTGCGGTACTTTCTCTATTTGCCCTCTTTCTTTTGATACACCAAACGCAGATACGGCTCTCCTGCTTGACATTTGAGTATAAACCTTCTTTATTGCTACAAAAAGCCCTGTATTGAAGCCAACACGAGGTCTACCATGTACCTGTGGCGGAAGGGGATCCATGACTTCTTTAAGTAAATCTACAAGGAGCGTATCGAACAGGTCGCCCTCTAAAGTCTGTGCCTTGTTGTATGCGCTCCACGCCTGTTTATACGTAAGTCTAATCCGTTCGTTCGTAATCCCCTCTGGTCTATGCCTTTCTATATCTAGATAGTACCTTACGGCGTATGCATGCTTGCATGTTGAATTATGCAGTTCGCTATCAGGACAATCACATATAAAGTCCTCTAAAACCTTATAAAACCCATCGTTAGACTGGGATTTTACAAGCCAACCGTTTTTTACTGTTTGTACCTGTTTTTGCTTTGCAATTTCAAAGCCTTTTTCTTGCCTTTTGTCCATTTTACCAATCCTTAATACTTGTTAATAACTATTAACACAATAAGATATATATACTTTTCTATTAATAACTATTAGTAAGAGTTAAGGGATTTTAATGCCTAAGAAGCTTATACTGGATATCGATGAGGAAACATGGAAGGAGGTATTAAAATATAAAATAGATCAAAACCTCAAAAACAATAACGAAGCGGTCATAAATCTTATTAAAAAAGGATTAAAAAGCAGGCGTGTTTGACAAGAGTTCTAACACGGTATCCTTTTCTTTTTCCCAAGAATATGCCTTGAGTTCATAATTCTCGAATGCTTTCAAAAAGTCATCTGTCGGTTCTCCTTTGTACAATACGGCACCAATGAATTTTTTACCTGCATTAACTAAATCATTGAAAGCAAATAGGCATAATTCTGCCTTTTGTTTTCTATCGGGTTTGGGAATTAGATTAACTAATCTTTCGGGTTTATTTCGTGTTAATCCAACTGCAAAATCGAATCTGTGAGGATAACCACTTTTACCCGATATCGTTATATTTGGATTAAAAGGTATATTTGCTTCCATTAACGCATTATAAATTTCATAATAAAACAGGTCAGTTATGTTTTTTTCTGTATAGTTAAAGAAGTCGTTAATTGCAAGTAAACACTGTATTAATTTGTGTTTAGCCTTTCCCACAGCATTAGGCTCAGATATTATGTAGATTTCTTTAGTAGTTTGATCAAATTTTATGCCGTATGACAAAAGAGTTTGATCAAAAAGTTCTTTCTTCTTTTGAGTTAATCTTATTCCGTATGAATCAAGATCATAATAGAGTATTCCTCCATCGCTAAGTTTGATCTGTCCGTTTTGTGTTCTACTGGCATAGATATTAATGTAATCATTATGGGAATCCAAAAATGGAGATATTATTTTTGTACTGGTATTATCCATTTTTTTGATGAAGGTATTATCTTTAATCCATTTTATGTAGTCGTTTACTATTACATTGCCCAGATCTTCCATCTTATATCATCTGTCCTTGATTTTGTATTTGAATTCGGTCTATATTGCAAAATACTAAAAATTGTCCTATTACTTGTATTGTTGTAGTTCCAGTTATATTTGCGAGCCTCAGTTCACTTGCGAATTTATCTCCATAGCCCTCTTGGTATATATGTATATGACAACCTTGAATTTTTTGCCCGTCAGGGTTTTCATGAACAGCATCCTTATCCATACATAATCTTACCAAAGGGGTTGAAAAATATCTATTATTTACGAAGTATTTTCCAAATTCTATTGCTGTTTCATTTATATTCAAGTAAAATGTGTCTGAACTATTTGCAGAAGATATAAGCTTTCTTTCCTCTCTAAATGGTCTATCAATCATAAGTGGCGAAGTATCCTCAAAAATCTTTCTTACTGCCATTAGTGCCTCAGCTTCACTTTGAGTTAAATTAGGCATCCAATCATACATAGTAGAAACCTCTTCAATAAAAATCTTTGCTATAACTTCAAAATTTAATTTCGATTAAAAATGCAACTTTTTGGTTATTCGTGCAAAATCAATTTTTAGTGCAAAGCGAATGTAATCATAATATTTATATATCACAAAAGCCATATTATTACGGGAGGATATGGAAAAAATAATACCTATTGTTAAAACTATCGTTGGACATACTCAGATGTCTGGGCAAGGACAAAATCCTATAATCACATCAAACGCTAGTTCTAATATAAAACCAACAACTAAAGTTTCAAATCAAAAGTTAGAGATAGCCTTGCTTGTAAGTGTAAAGGAACAAATCTCCAAAGGCATAAATGTATACCCTCACCTTTCAAAACTTCTTTCATCTAATATTCAAAAAGACTCACTTTTCTGGAGTAGAATTGGTTTCAGAGAAAAAATTCTCATAGAAAAAGGACAAGACTTAGCAAGAACAATAATAGATGTATTTAAAAATAAAAAATCTCCAACACCTGAGCAACAAGAAAAAATGTCAAATATAATCAAGTACGCTTACATCATTAGTGATCATGTTCCTGTGCAGATAAAGCAGAGAGTTCTGAACTCACTACCTCAAGATAAAAGAGAATTATTAGAGGTATTTGTAGTTCCAGAAAAGAAATCGTTCTTAGACTTGTTTAGGAGCAAAGATAAAAAAGATGACTCAAAAGATAAAACAGAGGATAAAGAAGTAATTACTGGAGAAATGGCACTAAACTCAGCAATAGAAGAATTTGATAAAACAAAGTATGAAACTTCATATACCAATTTGAAAATTTATATTGGTAAAAAATTACGTGAAGGAATAATACAATATTACGAAGAACATAAAGATGAAATTAATAAGTTATTAAAAAAACTTCCTTTATTAAAACATAATCCTTTTGGCGGAAATAAATTTGCAAGAGGTGCATACAACAACAAAAAGATTAACATTGACGGAAGACAATTTAATATATATCATGCTGGTTTAACTAGCTCTCCATTGAGAATAAATTATATCATAAAAGAAGAAGAGATACACGTATTTGAATTAGTTTCTCATACCGGAACAAAAACATTCAAAACTATAGTGTCAAAGTGAAAAAATGATAACAAAAAACCCTCTCCAAACAAAAAATACTCAACAACGGTTAGAAGAAGTTAAACAATTAAAAAAGTTATATTATATTGGAAGTAGAGATGCTTTTACTATAGCAACATCTGACTCTACTTTAGAGGATAGATTAACTAAAATTGGAAATATAATATCTAAAAAAGCACATCTTAAAAAATCTAAATACACCTTTCAACCAGACTTCGAGAATCTTACTAGATTGCATTACCCTATATTTTCAGCTTTAAAGTCTATGAACTTAGAGGTACTTACTGAAGAAAATATTAAAATTTTTGATTTGCTAAATGTAACAACTGACAACTCATTTTTATCAAGAATAGCTAACCTTTCTTTTATTTCAGATATATTTGTTCCTGGGAGAAATAACTCTACTGATGATGATATTTTAAAAGTATATGGTGATCACTACACACAAGTTTTTGAAGATATGAATCGTTCTAATACTAATCCATTACATGGTATGTTCAAAACAGAATCAAATAAGAAAAATCAGAGTGTACTTGCAAAAATAGAAAAAGGAATTACCACTGTATTGAATTTATTGGAAGAAAATCAAGATAATAATACAAAAGTACTTCAAATATTAAAAAACCAACCTAATTTTATATCTAGATTAAAAAGTCTGTCAAAAAAAATAAACAAAAAAATAAACTCACCAGAAAATACTTCATTATCTCTAATTCAAGTATCGGAATTACTTAAATATAATCCACAAATTTTATCCACTCTATTTTTCATAGGTGGATATATAGCTCCAAACAGACAACTTTATAATCAAATACTCGGGAGAGATTTAGAAAACCAAGACTTAATGTTTAAAACCTTACATAAAGTAAACTCATTTTTAAATGAAGTGATTTTGGGCTTAGTTCTAAGTAATTATACTATATTTGCAGAAGTTCAAGAGAACTATAAAAATGAAACAACTAACTCTGTTTTAAGTCCTATGGAAGTTGCAATACAAATAATGACCGAAGGTTTACATAAAAAAGAAGAATACGCTGAAAATATCATAAAAATATTATTGAAAAAAGCCAAACTTAAGGATAAAAATATTAATTATGCGGGAGTACTTGAAAATATAATAATTGAAATGCGTGATACTGGCGGTAAACTTAAAATAATCGATTTAATAAAATTAAAGAAATCTTCAGAAGCTTCTGATATTCTTGAACCTAGAACAGAAGAGGAATTAATTAAAAGAAAAAAAGAACTTTATGAACGTTTTAAAGCTCTAAATTTAATATATACTTTATTTGTTTCAAAAGAAGACCATATAAAGTCATTATTGAGAGAATAACGATTACATAAATTTACTAAGGTTAAACTGTTTTGTTTCTCCATTGTTCTCTCCTATGAAAAGTTCTGCTATTTCTTCTTTTGCTAAGTCTAATCGTTGTCTGATATATGGATCAAGGTTATATCTAGCTGCAAGATTTATTGCCATATCTAAGTACTTTTCTATACCTCCTTTTGATATAGTTAGTAAAAGTTTTCCTCCATCTTTTGTACACTTTCCTATTAACGGAATTCTTCTATATTTAGCATTGCAACTTGAACATCTAAGCGTTTGTTTTGAAAATGAGTGTAAGTTTCCTATTAAATCTGGAATAAAATGCGACGTTATTACTCTTCTGGCTGCGTCTGGTTTGTTTATTGCATATATCTTATCCATAAGTGCAAACTCGGCATCTACCTTTTCTTGCATACTCTTTAATTGTGTATAAACAGTTCTTTTTGGAGAGCTATTTATGGCATTAAATGAAGAACCATGTGTGAAATATATTCCTTCAGAAGGCTTGTCAGTATTCATTTTATCTGAAACACGTTTTAACTTTACTTCAGAAGGACTTGCATACGTAAAGCTTTTTTCATAAAGTTCTATTGGATAATTTTCTACAACCTCCATTGTATGTACTTCATCGTCAACTTCATCTACCTTGACATTCACCGTTAATATCAATGGTGTGTCCATAGTTCCACCTACTGTAACTGGTAAGAACTCTTTTGAGAAGTTTATTAATGCATCTAATAAAAGCATTGTTGTGTCTTCGTCACCGTCACAGTTTCTTCTTCTTGCACATATTGTATATGGGTGTGCAAATCCAACAACAGCTTCGGTAAATCCAACTACTCTTCCTAAAACTGCGCATGATGTGTGTGGAGCAAGTGTTATAACTAGTTTTCCTATCATATCATTTGTTGTATTCGCTTTGTAGTACTTTTCCATTCCATATAAATCCTCTAACATTTGATCTACAAACTTTGATATGTTCAATAAATACTCGGCTCCTCTCTTGTTTAATATTACATCTTGATGTCTTAACTCTACTAACTGTTCATCACTAGTTAATTCATTACCTTTGTAATCTTTAGTATAACCCATATCCCTTAATTTTTGTACAGACACTCCAACTTCAATTGGGTAAAAATGAGTTATCGGCACATCTGTAGCATCAAAACGTGCTGTTCCATCTTTAAATATAGAAACTCCATTTTGTGCTCTTAATATACCTTTTTCTATAGTTTCAGTAATTTTATCTCTATTTGAAAGACCCTTTACGCCTTTTATTACTGGAGGTAATTTACTTATTTTTAATCTTCTAGTTGCATTATTTATTACATTAACAAGGGCAATATCCTTTTCAATACCGCTCTCTGTTCTAACATTACATTTCTTACATGTAACGTCAAACATTACTGCATAACATTTAGGACATTTTCTTTCTAATACTGCCTTTTCATTACAATCGTAACAATATGGTGTATCTATATTTCTTCTACAAACATTACATCGATAATTAGCTATCTCAGCTTTAAGTCCTGATTTAAACTTTCTTGAATCAGATAAGAATGCTCTTGTTATATTTTTATCTTTACTTGCGTAGGTACCTATTGGAAATAGTACACTTACTGCAGGTTTCATCATTCTTTCTTTTGCTTTTTCAGGTCTACCTATTCTTCCACCAATAAAGGTCGAACGCTTCATTATTTTTACTGGAGAAAGTGTGTTTACAAACTCTAACTGTGACTTAACAATATTTTCTTTATTTAAATTTATTAAAGGGTCATTTATTGTATCATCTTTATTAACAAATCCAAGAGAAACGAGCAAACTTTGTGCATATTCTTTTTCAATATTTATTTTATCATCAAGTAATTTGTGTGTCACTGTTAACATTTCTAATGTTCTTTTATTTGTTTTTGTATTCAAAACAAGTGTGTTAATATCACTTATGTTTTTAACATTTAAGCTTTTTACAGTAGAAGAAAGTTCCTTCATTAACTCTATCAAAGCTTCATTACTTACTGAACTAAACTCAAATAAAAATTTAGGATGTAATGGAACTTCATACTTTTTAGATATGTTATAGAGCTCTATGAAATTTTCATTATATTTTTCATCAAAGTTTTTCTGTTGTAACTGCAACCTCCAATACTCTTCTACATAACTTGTTGGTTGTAATGGTGTATTTGTTTTTTTGAAGTCTCCATAAGTTATGAGTATATCTCCCAATGTTATTATTTC
>JAJZKH010000037.1 GCA_021850955.1 Microcaldota archaeon | reverse complement strand
GAACCCAGTATATAAATATTGGACTAGACATGCTAAGATAAAAATTATTAAGTAAACTGCAATTAACTTCCTTTTTTCAATTTTATCCATTTAACCACATACTAATAACAAGCAATAAATTTCATATTATTATAAATCATACCGTATTAATACTTTAACAGGTAAGAAATAAATTAACTTGATTTTTCAACTATAAAAATTAGTGGTATAATAATGAAAATCTTAATCATTACAACAAGCAAACCCTATAAAGGCAGCGGCACAGGTCTTACCGAGTACATTTACCAGCTTTCTGAACACCTTAGACCAATGCTCTCAAATGACAGCAGTATAAACTTCTTATACTCATTATCTGATTCTAAAAGAAACAATATAAAAGGCTTGCTCCGTGCAAATACATTTTTCAAAAAAATGATTGCTAATGTTCCAAAAGACAAATATGATATCATACATATAACTGACCATGAAATAGGGTTTGCAGCAAAAATCCTAAAAAAAGCAGGAAATAATGCAAAGATAATAACAACAATACATGATTTGTCAAGATTTGAGAAGGGTTTACACAGAGGGCTAAGCCAAAAAGTATACAATAAGCTAGTTCAAGGAAGCATAAAAGACGCCATAAAATACTCGGACTTCATACTATGCAATTCTTCTCAGACTCTAAATACTATACTAGAAAGGTTTGGTCCAATAAAAAACATTAAAGTAGTTTCACATGGCACGAATGATGTAATAATAAGAGCAAAAATACCAAAAAGAAGGCATCATAAAAAATTTATAGTTGGTTATATCGGCGCCCTTATGAAGCACAAGAATGTTATTTTCTTATTAAAAGCAGCAGTGATATTAAAATCAAAACCAGAATATAAATTTATAATATACGGAATTGGAATAGACAAAAATATGCTATTAGAGTTTAAGCAAGACAACAGCTTGGATAATGTTAAATTTAACGGATACTTGAAAGAAGATAGCAAGCTGAAAGCTTACGATAACTTTGATGCCTTTGCGTTTCCAAGCTTGTATGAAGGTCTAGGTTATCCAATTCTCGAAGCACTATCCCGTGGCCTGCCTGTGATAATATATAAATATGGAAAGATCCCAAAAGAAGTCAGAAAGTACTGCTTCGAAGCAGAAAGCCCAGAGCACATGGCCCAAATAATAGAAAACATAAAGGAAAATGGCTATAATGAAAAACTAAGAAAGAAGGCAACAGAATATGCAAGAAGCTTCACATGGGAAAAATGTGCGAGAGAAACATTAGAAGTATATAAGAAAGTGTTAAAATGAAGGTAGGGCTAACAGGATCACCTGGCCAATTTGATTATAATAAGTATTCCTCTAGAGAAAGGTATATGCCAGAACTATTTAAGAACTTAAAAAGATTAAATCCCCAAACAGATAAAATAGAAATAAAACAAATGCCATTTATAGGCAGGGCATTTTCAATATCAATAAAGCTCCTTTTTAGGGATGTTAGCAATTACGATATCATACATAATATTTCTCAAGATCCAATATTTTTGCTAAAGAAAAAAAATACGAAATTAATAACTACAGTACATTTTTCTCCAGAACAACCAAGATTTATATACGAAAAAAATTTTAAAACATTTTTATGGCTAAATTCTGTAATAAAAATGAATTTCATGCTGTTAAATTATTCTGATTATTTAATTGCTAATTCAACTCAAACAAAAGAGGATTTATGCAACGATCTTAATATTAGTAGCAAGAAAATTTCAGTTATAAACTTAGGTCTGGATCAGAGATATATAAAACAAAAAATTCCACAAAAAATCAGATATAAAAGGGATTTTAAGATTGGCTACCTAGGTATTCTTACATCAAATAAAAATGTTATTTTTGCTTTGGATGCGTTTAAATTGGTAAAAGAAAAAAACATAAGCATGGACGTTTGGGGTAAGCCTATATTTTCTAATGCTTATTATAAAAAGATAATAGATAAGATATCAATGGATAAACGTGTGCACCTTAAAGGTTATGCACCTGGGGAGAAGATTATAGAAATTTACGATTCCTTTGACATATTTGTATTTCCAACGCCATATGAAAGCTTCGGCTTACCTATTCTCGAAGCTCAATCCCGCGGCCTTCCAGTGATAATCTATAAATACGGAAAGATCCCAAAAGAAGTTAGAAAGTACTGCTTCGAAGCAGAGAGCCCAAAGCACATGGCCCAGATAATAGAAAACTTGAAGGAAAATGGCTACAATGAAAAATTGAGAAAGAAGGCAACAGACTATGCGAGAAGCTTTACATGGGAAAAATGTGCAAGAGAAACATTAGATGTATACAGGAAAGTATTAGAATAGAATTGGAATTATTAATTTTTAAAATAATTTTGTAGTAATTAGACTTAAGAAGCATCCCATTATTGTTATAATACATAAGACCGTGATATTTTGTCTAAGCCCTTTATAACTGTAATAATCCAGGCTTATAAAAGAAAAAAATTTATCGAAAATGCTATAATGTCTGTATTAAACCAAACGCTAGATAAACAAAAATACGAAATACTAGTAATTAAAGCATTTAAAGATAAAAAAATAGACACACTACTTAAAAAATACAAAATAAAAAGCGTATACAATCAGAGTAAAAAGGAGGGCGTTAGGCTAGTAAGTGCACTTAATAAGATTAGAGGCCAAGTCATTGCATTTTTAGATGACGATGAT
Organism: Microcaldota archaeon; assembly: GCA_021850955.1. Next base: position 4,075 of record JAJZKH010000037.1, on the reverse strand, counting down.
GAATTTGAAGTTGATAAATTAAAATTTGTGTATAAGTATTTTAAAGAAAATCCCAATTTAAGTTTTTATCATAATTCGTACAGCATAATTAATGAAAATAATAAGAATGTTAAGAAAAATGTATGCAATTTTTCATTAAATTATTCAACTTTGTTAATCAAGGATAATAAAAATAATCTTAATGAAATTATTCAAAGATGGCATATTCAAGAGAATGCAAGTTCAATGGCAGTAAAGAAAAAACTTATAAGAAAGAATGTAAATGAACTTAAAAAAATAGGGGTTTCATTAGACGCTTTTCTGCTATTAATCGCATTATTGAGCAAAGTCGAGATACTTGCAGATAAAAAGGCACTGACACGTTATAGAATTCATGGATCGGGGCAGGTAACGCATGGTAAGCTAGACACGTTTAATGAATTCTGTTTAAGCGAAGCCGAGCTTACTAAAAAGGCATATGAAGAAACAAAAATGCTGTATAAAATTGCAAAGGGCACACAGCTTGAAATTATGTATAAAATAAATTTGATCGAAACTAAAATATATTATAATCTATTTAATACTGGGAGAAAAAATTATTCTATAACTACGAGCGATTATATTCTATTCTTGAATAGCAAGCATTATTCTAAAAGTAGCATCTCTTTGGTGCTACAGACGATTATCTCACTTGTCTTTAAAGTAATTATTTTAAAACTTATATATATGCACGCAATAAAAAGTCGAAAATAAAAAGAGAGGTTAAAATTATGAAAATACTTTTTTACAGCATATATAGGGGCATTTTTTTGGAAGACTCACTATACAACGGATTTTCAGATCTAATCGGGAAGAATAATGTCTTTTTTTATAAACCCGAAGATTATAAGATAAATTACACACCGATAAATATACTAAATTATAAAAACGTTTATGGTAATTATGTATTAGAAGAGATTGATAATTTTGATTATATACTATTTTTCAATAGTGCCTTTTTAGATAAATACTTTTATTCAGTACTAAATAAGAAAACGAATGTTAGAAAAATTTTTATTGATGGCATAGATGATTTCTTTATCAGGCGCATTTATAGACATCCGGAGATATCTTATTACTTTAAAAGGGAACTTTATAAGTGGCCCATAACAAAACTTAAAAAATTAGAATGGATTTCAAGATATTATTATGAACTAAGCAGAACTCCAGGTACTGTTGGAAAGAAAAGGCGATGGTTTTCTTATTGGAATCTGCCCATTGGTTTATCCTACCAAAAAAAGTTTAATGTCGCACCAATACCTTTAACTGTAGCGAATCCTATAAAGTATAAAATAAAGAGAGATAGAAGCTATGATCTTTCCTTTGTTGGACACAATAACAATTCAGAAAGGGAGAGGTACATAAAGATGCTAAAAGAATATCTAACTAAAAATAAAATTAAAGGCTTTATAAGTACAAAAATTATTAATAAAAAAAGGTATACTAGAATAATTAAGGATAGCAAATTAGGACTTTCTACTCGAGGTACGGGCTACGATACTTGGAGATATTGGGAAATACCTTGTTATGGCACTGCATTGCTAGCCCAAAGAACCCCAATAAATATACCAAATGACTTTGTAGATGAAGAATCTGCTTTATTTTTTAAAGATTTTGATGAATTAAAGCAAAAGTTTGAAAAGTATGTAATAAAAAGTAATGAATGGTTTGAAATTGCAAGGAATGGCCAAAAACACTTCTTTAAATATCATACTCCTAAAAAAAGAGCAGAATACATTCTAAAAAAAGTAAAGGTTTGATCAAAATGAAGGTTTACGAACGATAGCCAATTAGTTTCAAATCCACCTTATACCGTACTTAAGGCAGCCTATGGCCATTATTTCCATTACTAACTTACAACCTTCCAATATACCATATTGCGTTAATTCAATACTTAAGTATGAGAGGGCTTATCTATTACAAGAGATTAGATTAGGTACCGCAATAAATATATGTACTATATCGGAAATACAACAAAAGAAAAGCGAGACACTCAATTAAAAGTTTCACAAAAATTTAATTTGTCAACTTTCTAGAATAGTGGTATGATTGACAGCATGTTGTATTCGTTATGAACAAAAGAAGAAGAGATTTCAGAAAAGAATGCAACTACCCGATTGGGAGATTCACAATCGAAGAAGCTGCAAGTCTCGTTCTGCGACTACTATGTGCATATTCACATGTAAATAAGTGTGCCAAACACACCTACAATATTATAGATAATACAGATACCTAAATAGCATTCAACTTCTATGCTATTCCAGAAAATATTGTACTTTATTAAATTGGATACTAGGGCAGTTTTTGAGACGTTCGCTACAGTAATTACAGCATCTACCAGACAACTGAATCAGCGACCAAGAACTATGGCAGAAAGCAGGATATTTTGAGTGTTGACAATCAGCACTGTTTATTCCATTAAGACGTTCGGGATTCTTCGATATTGTCTGTGAAGAAGACACTGACGAAAAGTTTATAAGTCCAAAGTCCTTAATATTTATATGATTTAATGGTTGAGCCGCTGGTTGTTGCAATAGTTCTAAATTGGAATGGAATTGCAATAAAATATGGGAACGAATCAATACTCAAAGTTACTTTAAAAACTCTCAAAGAAGTTAATTATAAGAATTTGAAGGTAATTGTAGTTGACGCGGAAAGTACGGATGAATCACGAGAATTTGTAAAATCAAACTTTAAAAATTTTGATTTGCTAAAGGTTAAAAATAAAGGTTTTGGATACGCTAACAATAAAGCGATCGAGTATGCATTTAAAAAATATAAAAATTTAGATTATATATTGCTTTTAAATGACGATCTAATATTTAATGAAACTAAATGGTTAAAAAAAATTGTTAGTGTAGGTGAGAAATTAAGTGATGTAGGGATAATAGGTTGCAAGTTAACGTATCCGGATGGCAGGACTTGTGAAGGTAAGTTCTATAGCGAAAAATTTTACACATTAATCAATATAAAAAATAAAAATAAAAATGGTTATGTCGAAGCAGTAATAGGAGCAGTATTTCTAATCAAAAGGGAAGTGATACAAAAAGTTGGTTTAATAGATGAAGTATACCTACCATTTTTTTACGAGGAAACAGATTTTTGTAAAAGGGCAGCAACAAATGGTTATAAAACTTATTATGTTAGCAATACAAATATAATACATTTGGAACGTTATAGCACTATGAAATATAATATAAAGAAAAAATGGACAAGTGAGCAACTAACATATTTTTCTTTAAGAAATGATTGGATATTCCTATTTAGATGGGAGAAAAGATTCCTGCTTCTTAACTTAATATATAATACAGTTCAGGCTTTTATAAAGATAGAGCCAGAATTTAGTATTAGATCATCTAGTGAGATAGTTATGAGATTAAAATTCAATATTCTGGGTTTTATCAAAGCTTTAAGCATGTATAAAAAATCTAGCATACCTATAATTGCTAAAAATAAAATTTAACTATAAGTTTTTGGTGTATCCTATTTCAGCCTAGAGGATACTCTTTATATTATATCATTCTTTTTGTCGTATTCAGAGTCTTTTGGCACTGGTGATCTGTAAAACCCTCCTTCCGTTTATCGCAATTACAGGTTTAACGTTTTTACGATGCTTTTCCTGACTACAAAGAGAAAAAAGGAGGAAGTTCCTACAAATTTATTATAGTGCAAAAGTATTAGTATTTAAGAATTCAACTTCCTAAAAATGAATGTATGGCTAGTCACATAATAGGATTTATACCTTTGTTTGATGTTTATTCGCAGGGTTACCCATTTTTAGAAGCCATCTATTCACACTTAATGGTATGTGACGATATATATATACTAGACGCCTCGAAAGATAGCACTACCAAAATTTTACAATTATTAAAAAATAATAGAATACATATATATCATACAAAGCTAGAATTACAAGGAAATAAAAATGGCGAAATAATTAATAAAATGGCAAATACAACTCTAAATATAGTTAGAAATGAAGTCAAAAGAGGTCAAAATTACGTTTTTTATTTCCAAGCCAACGAAATAATACACCAAGACTCGTATAAATTCTTTC
>JAJZKH010000036.1 GCA_021850955.1 Microcaldota archaeon | reverse complement strand
GAACCCAGTATATAAATATTGGACTAGACATGCTAAGATAAAAATTATTAAGTAAACTGCAATTAACTTCCTTTTTTCAATTTTATCCATTTAACCACATACTAATAACAAGCAATAAATTTCATATATTATAAATCATACCGTATTAATACTTTAACAGGTAAGAAATAAATTAACTTGATTTTTCAACTATAAAAATTAGTGGTATAATAATGAAAATCTTAATCATTACAACAAACAAACCTTATAAAGGCAGCGGCACAGGTCTTACCGAGTACGTTTACCAGCTTTCTGAACACCTTAGACCAATGCCCTCAAATGGCAGCAGTATAAACTTCTTATACTCATTATCTGATTCTAAAAGAAACAATATAAAAGGCTTGCTCCGTGCAAATACATTTTTTAAAAAAATGATTGCTAATGTTCCAAAAGACAAATATGATATCATACATATAACTGACCATGAAATAGGGTTTGCAGCGAAAATCTTAAAAAAATCAGGAAATAATGCAAAGATAATAACAACAATACATGATTTGTCAAGATTTGAGAAGGGTTTACACAGAGGGCTAAGCCAAAAAGTATACAACAAGCTAGTTCAAGGAAGCATAAAAGACGCCATAAAATACTCGGACTTCATACTATGCAATTCTTCTCAGACTCTAAATACTATAACAGAAAAGTTTGGACCAATAAAAAATATTAAAGTAGTTTCACATGGCACGAATGATGTAATAATAAGAGCAAAAATACCAAAAAGAAGGCATCATAAAAAATTTATAGTTGGTTATATTGGTGCCCTTATGAAGCACAAGAATGTTATTTTCTTATTAAAAGCAGCAGTGATATTAAAATCAGAATCAGAATACAAATTTGTAATATACGGAACTGGAATGGACAAAAATATGCTATTAAGGTTTAAACATGACAACGGCTTGGATAATGTTGAATTTAACGGATACTTGAAAGAAGATAGCAAGCTAAAAGCTTACGATGGCGTTGATGCCTTTGCGTTTCCAAGCTTATACGAAGGTTTAGGTTATCCAATTCTAGAAGCCCAATCCCGCGGCCTTCCAGTAATAATCTATAAATACGGGAAGATCCCAAAAGAAGTCAGAAAGTACTGCTTCGAAGCAGAAAGCCCGGAGCACATGGCCCAAATAATAGAAAACATAAAGGAAAATGGCTATAATGAAAAACTAAGAAAGAAGGCAACAGAATATGCAAGAAGCTTCACATGGGAAAAATGTGCAAGAGAAACATTAGAAGTATATAAGAAAGTGTTAAAATGAAGGTAGGGCTAACAGGATCACCTGGTCAATTTGATTATAATAAGTATTCCTCTAGAGAAAGATACATGCCAGAACTATTTAAGAACTTAAAAAGATTAAATCCTCAAACAGATAAAATAGAAATAAAACAAATGCCATTTATAGGAAGGGCATTTTCAATATCAATAAAGCTCTTTTTTAAGGATGTTAACAATTACGACATCATACATAATATTTCTCAAGATCCAATATTTTTGCTAAAGAAAAAAAATACAAAATTAATAACTACAGTACATTTTTCTCCAGAACAACCAAGATTTATATACGAAAAAAATTTCAAAACATTTTTATGGCTAAATTCTGTAATAAAAATGAATTTCATGCTGTTAAATTATTCTGATTATTTAATTGCTAATTCAACCCAAACAAAAGAGGATTTACGTAACAATCTTAGTATTAGTAGCAAGAAAATCTCAGTTATAAACTTGGGTTTGGATCAGAGATATATAAAACAAAAAATTCCACAAAAAACCAGATATAAAAGAGATTTTAAGATTGGCTACCTAGGTATTCTTACATCAAATAAAAATGTTATTTTTGCTTTGGATGCATTTAGACTGGTAAGGGGAGAAAACATAAGTATGGACGTTTGGGGCAAGCCTATATTCTCTAATGCTTATTATAAAAAGATAATAGATAAGATATCAATGGATAAGCGTGTGCACCTTAAAGGGTATGCACCTGGAGAGAAGATTATAGAAATTTACGATTCCTTTGACATATTTGTATTTCCAACGCCCTATGAAAGCTTCGGCTTACCTATTCTAGAAGCCCAATCCCGCGGCCTTCCAGTAATAATCTATAAATACGGGAAGATCCCAAAAGAAGTCAGAAAGTACTGCTTCGAAGCAGAAAGCCCGGAGCACATGGCCCAAATAATAGAAAACATAAAGGAAAATGGCTATAATGAAAAACTAAGAAAGAAGGCAACAGAATATGCAAGAAGCTTCACATGGGAAAAATGTGCAAGAGAAACATTAGAAGTATACAGAAAAGTATTAGAATAGAATTGAAATTATTAGTTTTTAAAATAATTTTGTAGTAATTAGACTTAAGAAGTATACCTATTATTGTTATAATATATAAGACCGTGATATTTTGTCTAAGCCCTTTATAACTGTAATAATCCAAGCTTATAAAAGAAAAAAATTTATCGAAAATGCTATTAGGTCTGTATTGAACCAAACACTAGATAAACAAAAATACGAAATATTAGTAATTAAAGCATTCAGGGATAAAAAAATAGATACACTAATAAAAAAATACAAGATAAAAAGCATATATAATCAGAGTAAAAAAGAGGGCGTTAGACTAGTAAGTGCGCTTAATAAGATTAGAGGCAAAGTTATTGCATTTTTAGATGACGATGATGAATTTGAAGTTGACAAATTAAAATTTGTGTATAAGTATTTTAAAGAAAATCCTAATTTAAGTTTTTATCATAATTCGTACAGCATAATTAATGAAAATAATAAGAATGTTAAGAAAAATGTATGCAATTTTTCATCAAATTATTTGACTTTGTTAATCAAGGATAATAAAAATAATCTTAATGAAATTATTCAAAGATGGCATATTCAAGAGAATGCAAGTTCAATGGCAGTAAAGAAAAAACTTATAAGAAAGAAGGTAAATGAACTTAAAAAAATAGGGGTTTCATTAGATGCTTTTCTGCTATTAATCGCATTATTGAACAAAGTCGAGATACTTGCAGATAAAAAGGCACTGACACGTTATAGAATTCATGGATCTGGACAGGTAACGCATGGTAAGCTAGACACGTTTGATGAATTCTGTTTAAGCGAAGCTGAGCTTACTAAAAAGGCACATGAAGAAACAAAAATACTGTATAAAATTGCAAAGGGTACACAGCTTGAAATTATATATAAAATAAATTTGATCGAAACTAAAATATATTATAATCTATTCAATACTAGGAGAAAAAATTATTCTATAACTGTGAACGATTATATTCTATTCTTGAGTAGCAAGCATTATTCTAAAAGTAGCATCTCTTTGGTGCTCCAGACGATTATCTCACGTGTCCTTAAAGTAATTATTTTAAAACTTATATATATGCACGCAATAAAAAGTCGAAAATAAAAAGAGAGGTTAAATTTATGAAAATACTATTTTACAGCACATATAAAGGCATTTTTTTGGAAGACTCCCTGTACAATGGATTTTCAGAGTTAGTTGGAAAAAATAATATTTTTTTTTATAAACCAGAAGATTATAAAATAAACGACACACAGATAAATATATTAAATCATAAAAACGTTCATAGTAATGATATACTCGAAGAAATAGATAATTTTGATTATATCTTATTTTTCAATAGCGCTTTTTTAGATAAATATTTTTATGCAGTACTAAATAAGAAAACGAATGTTAGAAAAATTTTTATTGATGGCATAGATGATTTCTTTATCAGGCGCATTTATAGACATCCGGAGATATCTTATTACTTTAAAAGGGAACTTTACAAGTGGCCCATAACAAAACTTAAAAAATTAGAATGGATCTCAAGATATTATTATGAACTAAGCAGAACTCCAGGTACTGGTGGAAAGAAAAGGCGATGGTTTTCTTATTGGAATCTGCCAATTGGTTTATCCTACCAAAAAAAGTTTAATGTCGCACCAATACCTTTAACTGTAGCGAATCCTATAAAGTATAAAATAAATAGAGATAGAAGCTATGATCTTTCCTTTGTTGGACACATTAACAATTCGGAAAGGGAAAAGTACATAAAGATGCTAAAAGAATATCTAGCTAAAAATAAAATTAAAGGCTTTATAAGTACAAAAATTATTAATAAAAAAAGGTATACTGGAATAATTAAGGATAGCAAATTAGGGCTTTCTACTCGAGGTACAGGCTATGATACTTGGAGATATTGGGAAATATCTTGTTATGGCACTGCATTGCTAGCCCAAAGAACCCCAATAAATATACTAAATGACTTTGTAGATGAAGAATCTGCTTTATTTTTTAAAGATTTTGATGAATTAAAGCAAAAGTTTGAAAAGTATGTAATAAAAAGTAATGAATGGTTTGAAATTGCAAGGAATGGTCAAAAACACTTCTTTAAATATCATACTCCTAAAAAAAGAGCAGAATACATTCTAAAAAAAGTAAAGGTTTGATCAAAATGAAGGTTTACAAACGATAGCCAATTAGTTTCAAATCCACCTTATACCTACTTAAGGCAGCCTATAACTATTATTTCCATTACTAACTTACAACCCTCTAATATACCATATTGCATTAATTCAATACTTAAGGTATGAGAGGGCTTATCATTACAAGAGATTAGATTAGGTACCGCAATAAATGTGTGTACTATATCAGAAATACAACAAAAGAAAAGCGAGACACTCAATTAAAAGTTTTACAAAAATTTAATTTGTCAACTTTCTAGAATAGTGGTATGATTGACAGCATGTTGTATTCGTTATGAACAAAAGAAGAAGAAATCTCAGAAAAGAATGCAACTACCTGATTGGGAGATTCGCAATCGAAGAAGGTGCAAATCTCGTTCTGCAACTACTATGTGCATATTCGCATGTAAATAAGTGTGCCAAACATACTTACAATATCATAGATAATACAGATACCTAAATAGCATTCAACTTCTAGCTATTCCAGAAAATATCGTACTTCATTAAATTAGATACTAAGGCAGTTTTTGAGACGTTCGCTACAGTAATTACAGTATCTACCAGACAACGGAATCGGTGACTAATAACTATGGCCGGAAGCAGGATATTTTGAGTGTCGACAATCAACACTGTTTATTCCATTAAGACGTTAGGGATTCTTTGATATTATCTGTGAAGAAGGCAATGACGAAAAGTTTATAAGTCCAAAGTCCTTAATATTTATATGATTTAATGGTTGAGCCGCTGGTTGTTGCAATAGTTCTAAATTGGAATGGAATTGCAATAAAATATGGGAACGAATCAATACTCAAAGTTACTTTAAAAACTCTCAAAGAAGTTAATTATAAGAATTTGAAGGTAATTGTAGTTGACGCGGAAAGTACGGATGAATCACGAGAATTTGTAAAATCAAACTTTAAAAATTTTGATTTGCTAAAGGTTAAAAATAAAGGTTTTGGATACGCTAACAATAAAGCGATCGAGTATGCATTTAAAAAATATAAAAATTTAGATTATATATTGCTTTTAAATGACGATCTAATATTTAATGAAACTAAATGGTTAAAAAAAATTGTTAGTGTAGGTGAGAAATTAAGTGATGTAGGGATAATAGGTTGCAAGTTAACGTATCCGGATGGCAGGACTTACGAAGGTAAGTTCTATAGCGAAAAATTTTGTACATTAATTAATATAAAAAATAAAAATAAAAATGGTTATGTTGAAGCAGTAATAGGGGCAGTATTTCTAATCAAAAGAGAAGTGATACAAAAAATTGGTTTAATAGATGAAGTATACCTACCCTTTTTTTACGAGGAAACAGACTTTTGTAAAAGGGCAGCAACAAACGGTTATAAAACTTATTATGTTAGCAATACAAATATAATACATTTGGAACGTTATAGCACTATGAAATATAATATAAAGAAAAAATGGACAAGTGAGCAACTAACCTATTTTTCCTTAAGAAATGACTGGATATTCCTATTTAGATGGAAGAAACGATTCCTGCTTCTTAACTTAATATATAATACAGTTCAGGCTTTTATAAAGATAGAGCCAGAATTTAGTATTAGATCATCTAGTGAGATAGTTATGAGATTAAAATTCAATATTTTGGGTTTTATCAAAGCTTTAAGCATGTATAAAAAATCTCGCATACCTATAATTGCTAAAAATAAAATTTAATTATAAATTTCTGGTGCATCCTATTTCAGCCTAGAAGATACTCTTTATATTATATCATTCTTTTTATCGTATTCAGAATCTTTTGGCACCGGCGATCCGTAAAAACCCTTCTTCCGTTTATTGTAATTACAGGTTTAACGTTTTTATGATGCTTTTCCTGACTACAAAGAGAAAAAGAAAGAAAGAAGTTCCTACAAATTTATTATAGTACAAAAGTATTAGTATTTAAGAATTCAACTTCCTAAAAATGAATGTATGGCTAGTCACATAATAGGATTTATACCTTTGTTTGATGTTTATTCGCAAGGTTATCCATTTTTAGAAGCCATCTATTCACACTTAATGGTATGTGACGATATATATATACTAGATGCCTCGAAAGATAGCACTACCAAAATTTTACAATTATTAAAAAATAATAGAATACATATATATCATACAAAGCTAGAATTACAAGGAAATAAAAATGGTGAAATAATTAATAAAATGGCAAATACAACTCTAAATATAGTTAGAAATGAAGTCAAAAGAGGTCAAAATTACGTTTTTTATTTCCAAGCCAACGAAATAATACACCAAGACTCGTATAAATTCTTTC
>JAJZKH010000035.1 GCA_021850955.1 Microcaldota archaeon | reverse complement strand
CATCTTTTTTGTGTTTTTTCAGCCAGTATAATATGAAGTTTGATCCTATGAACCCGTATCCACCAGTAACTATAAGTTTCATAGAGTATACTGTTTTTTGTTAAATTAATAATTGAAATTTATGTCAACTTTCTTTAAAAGAGTGTATTTTTTGTCCTTTTCCGATAGTATAGGTTTATCGACAGGCCATTTTATACCTATTTCAGGATCATTCCACAGTATGCCCCCTTCACTTTCTTTATTGTATTCATTTGTAGATTTGTACAAAACATTTGTATTGTCCTCTAAAGAAAGAAAGCCATGTGCGAATCCTGGCGGAATCCACAGCATTTGCTTGTTTTCTTCTGACAGTTCGGCAGAAACCCAATTTCCAAAGGTAGGAGAGCCTTTTCTTATGTCAACTGCTACATCAAATATTCTCCCAGTAACGACTTTTACAAGCTTGCCCTGTGCATATGGTTCTAGTTGATAATGCAATCCTCTAAGCACGTTTTTTGAGGATTTTGAATGGTTATCCTGCTTAAAATCGAATGTTATACCATTTGCTTTGAATTCTGATTCCTTATAACTTTCCATGAAAAAACCTCTTTCATCTCCAAAAGCTTTTGGAGTTATAAGAATTACATTAGGTATTTCCTGTCTTTTGAATTCAAATGCCATTCAATATTTTATATTTAAATACTTAAATAATGTATCTTTTAATTTATGCCAGAGGAATTAGACGAATTGAACAGATTGTTTACCAGCAAGAACGTAGATGATGTTATAAAATTCTATGATCATTTCGATACGCCAGAGCAGTTAATAGAATGGATGAAAAATAGACCGGGCGCTCCGATGAAAATCTACGAAGTAGAAGGGGACAAGGACATAGTAATTGTAATACCAACAGCAAATCATGAGGGTGAGTTTGCAAAGAACTGCGCAAACAACATATTTAAAGGTCAGCAGATTGTGTTTGTAGAGAGTAATGGTCCTTTCTTCAACTATGCGAGAAGCTGCAATTATGGTTTAAAATATGCTTTAAGATACAAACCAAGTTGGGTAGTTATATCAAATGATGATATAACTAAAATAGATCCTATGTCATTACTAAAGAATAAACTACTTAATTTAAATGGCGATATAATTTCTGCTAAGCCAACGAATAATGGGCATTTTCGTGCTTCTTATTTGGTAAAATCAACAGCTTTCTTTAAGATTTTCAATAAGCTTAAAAGGCCAAGTTTTGATCACATCTTTTCTAATTTTGGAATTTTATATTTTGGTAGAACTTATCGTCATAAGGTTCTTGATATGCTTTTCTATAAAAAAATCAATATTCTTCCAATAAATAGTGCATTTATTATATTTTCTCAGAAATTTTTAACCAGCAAAAATGGAGAGGTTTTCGATGAAGTTTGCATAAATAGTTCAGAAGATCTTTTAATGTGGCTAAATAATTCAACTGCAAAGTTTGTATTTATAGATATGTCTATACAAGATTTGGTTGGAAGTTCGCTTGGAAATTTACCTGCTAGGACGTTTCGTGATTTAAATAGTTTAATATATTTTAACACTGTATACAAAGAAAGAGAAAATTATGGATACAAAAATAAAAATTAGTGTATATGGCACGGTGTATAACTCCATATTTGCAATAGGCGATTGTTTAAAGTCTTTAACATCTCAATTTAATTTTAATGGAGATTTTGAGTTTGTCGTAGTAGATAATTTCTCTACTGATGGCACTTTTGATGTACTTCAAAATTATTCAAAAAAATTCAAAAACTTTCATGTCATGCAGATGAAATGTACCAAAGGAGTTGGAAGAACAGAAGCTTATAGGAATACTCATGGTAAATATACCTTTTATGTTGATTTAGACACGATCTACTTACCAGTTTTTTCAAAAATAATAAATTCATTTGCAGAAAAATACGAAACAGGTACCATGTTACCCTTTGGTTTTATGGACAGGAAAACTGCAGATACGCTTATGCCTTGGAAGGACATGAATACCTATGAAGATTTAGAATTTTGCGCAAGAGCCGTTAATAAAGGGATTAAAGTGTATTTTCCTACTATTACAGTTTCGAAAAATTATATAACTTCAGGTAACAGAGATAGGAGGTATGAAAAAAATACTATAAAGTTTTTAAAGCGACTATATAGAAACACAGTTTATGGTATAAAGGGCAGAGGAGTAACTACCTTTGCCGAATTAAAAAGAAGATATCACGGTGTAAAGAGAATTTTTTCTTTTTTAATTCTTATAAAAATGAAGTTGACAAGAGATGAAATATATGCTTATTCAAATCTGTCCTCTAATACTGAATATTTAAAGCGTAATGAAATTTTATTAGATCCTAAAAAATTTGGTATTGATAATAAATACTGGCTTTCCTATGTACAGCCACGGTTTTTAGATCTTTCTACTGCTAACAAACTTATAGAAAATCACATTGCCTTGGGTTTCGACAGGTTTAAGTTTTTAGAGAATGGATTGATATTACTGTATACGCAGTTTACTGATAGAGAATTACTAGATTATTCAATGAATTTTTATTCTAAATATTAGTAAATTTTTATAGGGTATTTATAAGATTAATTGCTTCTTCTACAAATTTTTTGGATGTTTCATCTGTGTAAACAAGTATAGAATCGCTTGGCAATATCTCTAGCCTATTAAATCCATAACTAAAAAGTATATTTACGATTCTAGTTATAGCCTCTTTTGAAATAAATCTAGTTGAGAATGCATAAATCCAGTAAGATTTATCTATTCTATACTCCTTTGGATCAAGTAAGTTTCTATTTCTTTGTATTAATTCAGCATTAGAATCAAAGTTAGAATACGATTTAGTCTTTTTCCTCTCTAATTTTAACATTATGTACACCAAATAAACCAAAAATCTTTTCTTACCTTTATACGCTCTTTTAATTACTTTTATGTTTTTTATTCCTCTGCCAATAAGTCCGTCCCTTGTGATTCTATACTGCCTTAAAAAAAATTTTATAGATAATCTTCTTTTTCTAAATCTAAGCCCTCTTTTAGTAGAGGGGATCTCATTTGCATAAACTCTTGCTGGAAATGTACACAACTGGATACCCTTACTTATAGCTCTGGCTTCAAGCTCCCCATCCTCAGCGTTATTTAAATCGTTCCACCCACCAATTTTCATCATCGTATCTTTATCCAAAAATCCGAATGGCATTATTTTATTTCCTTGGTATCCGGATTTTATTTGATTTATTAATTTTGATAGCAATGGAGAATAAATAGTATCGAAATCAATATAAAAGCTATATTTACTTGTACTATTATCATAGGCGATTTTTCTGCCTTTTCCTCGGCTGCAGGGCTCTCTTAACAATTTAATGTTTTTATATTTTTTAGCATATTCATTAAGTATCTCCCATGTTCCATCAGTTGAGAAGTTATCAACTACAACCAATTCTACATCTCTATTAAGATCAAATTGTGAAACTATTGAATCCAAACACTTGCCTATAATTTTAGCGTTGTTATAGCAAGTACCGTATATACTTATTTCCATTAATTATAATTTAAAACTTTACTTATAAAATTTGCGCAGTTTACTCTTCATATATTGTTATTTTTTCTATTGTTACTTATGAAGAGAAATCCTTTGCTTATTAGTGTATATGCAATCGTTTATAATAATTCTAAATTAGTTAAGCCCTCGATTCTATCTATAGTTAATAATCTTAAAAATTTCAAAGATAATTTTGAATTTGTTGTTGTAGACAATTATTCAGGTGATGGGACTTATGAAATAATTAATGATTTAGCTAAATTATACCCGAATATTAAGGTTATTGGGAAGAAGTGTACTAGAGGGGCAGGACATGCAATTGCATATAATAATACAAGTGGTTATTTTGTTTTTAATGTAGATCTTGATACAATTTATTCAAATAATTTAGGAAAATAATTAAAAATATCTTAAAAGTTTACAAAACAAATCAGTATTATTGTGTCCCATTTGGTTTTGAATTTATGGATTATAAAACAATGAACAAAATAGGTAATTGGCCGGATTTGAATACATCAGAGGATTCTGAATTTGACGCCAGAGCTATAAGTAAAGGAATTACTAGATTTGAAATTCCCGTTCATCTAGCTTATAATGAAATAATAAAGAATAGAGAAAGACGTTACGCTAAAAATCGTATTCAATTTATTAAGCGTAAAATAAGGTTAATAAAAGATGCAATAATCGGAATTGGTTTTAAGAATTTAAAAGAGGTTAAGCGTAGTAAATTCTCTTCAACTGTTTTATTTAAGATAATATTTATATATCTTAAATTGACAAGGGTTAAGATATCCGTCTACTCTAATTTTTCTTCAAATTTAGAGTACGTTCAAATGGAAAAATATTTTTTAAATCCACATAAATTAGGAATTAATAAAAAATATTGGATAGGTTTTATACCTACAAGCATTATTTCAAATTATGCCCTATTCAAACAACTTGGTTTATTGATTAAGCTGGGTTTTAATCGTATTGTTCTTTTAGGAAATGGTTCTATTTTATGCTATACTAATTTAACAGACAATAAAATAATTTCATATTATAAAAAGCAATTTTCTAAATAGTATTAATACCCTAATTATAATGATCTCTTAATTAAAGTAAGATTTTTGTTAAAGCAAAAATTTTGCTATTAGGGTATCTTCTGTATAAAAAATAAAATGCTCTATATAGCTGTGAACGGATTTCATATCTTATTATTTTGCTAAAATTTCCGTTTATATCTTTAAGTATTCTTTTTTTAACCGTTTTAACTGCTATTTTATGGCTTTGTGTAGTAGTTATGCTGTCTTTATTAGTATATGATATAAATAACGGTTCTTCTAAAAATTTAAATTTGTATTTTTTTGACATTTTTATGGCCAAATACCAATCTTCAGCGCCGTGCAAAGTTTCATCAAAGCAGCCCATCTCCAATATTATATTTCTTGGAATCAGCATAGAAACTGAATCAGTTAAGTTAGCAAAAATTATTATATCTGATACATCTCCGTCCTTTTTCTTAACCCATTTGGGTGGTAACAAAACTTTTTTATCATTTATTGTTCTATAAAGCGAAGAATAGACTACTCCTACATCCGTGTTAGAATTTGATATTGCATCAACAAGTTTTTCAATTTTGTTTTTATCCCAAATACAGTCATCATCCTGAAAACAAATATATTTACCGATTGCTTTTTTAATTCCGATGTTTCTAGCGGATGACAGCCCTTTTCCGTCATCCTTTAATAAGATTATTCTAGAGTCTTTTAAATTAGAGATTTTAGTTCTTGTTTCGTTGGTGTCAGATCCATCAACAACTATAAGTTCTAAATTTTGGTAAGATTGATTTAATACAGTTTGTATTGCTTCTAAAACCTTGGATGGACGATTACGTGTACACATTACAACACTTACTAATTCGTTTTTATTTGTTTTAATCGTCATAAAACTCAATATAATACTTTTTATATGCGTCGAATATATAAAAGACATCGGTTTTAACATTTCATTTATTAATATTTAAATTTCAATAACCTTTTATATTTTACTTACTAAAAAATTAGTAAATCATTAGAACCTTGTTTAATAATGTTTTCAGTATATTTTAATATTTAATTTTATTGTATAGGTATTTTGAATTCCTCTTTGCCTTTGAATATCTCCAATTCTTCCAGCAATTCCTTTGCCTTTTCTTTGTTATCTTCAACTTTTAGCTCTTTGTTGTCTTCTAAGAATTCTTCGATTATGCCGTCAGTCCCGTTTACAGTTAGCTTAAATCCATCTTTGTATACAGCCTTTCTCAGCTTTTCATACGTTTTCTTCACGTATTCTTCCCGGTGTTTGTACCCGCCGGGTAAAACAATAACTGCCCCATAGGCTTCGCTGAAAGTTGTTTCAGAGTAAACTGAGGAATCATCACCGCCGTCTAAAACATCTTTTATGAGTTTTGGCAGGTAAACCAAGTTCTGATACCCTTTTTTAGCCTCGAATTTTTTGTTGCCTGGGTATTTTATTATCATCGGTATCCTAATTAGTTCATCATAGAGGTAAGTGCTGTGCAGCATGTAGCCATGCTCATTTATTGCCTGTCCGTGATCGGAGGTTACTATTATCATCGTGTTGTCGTATTTTCCCGCCTTTTTCAGCGTTGAAATCAGTTTACCTATCTGATCATCCAGGTATTTCATCTCAGCAATGTATTCCTTTCTTATGTTTTTTATCGAATTCTCGCTCATCGGCTTTATACCGGTAACATTGTCCCATACTTCCTTGGAGTTGTAATTCCTGTAAGGTTCATGCACCTCTAAAAAGTTGATAAACCTGAAGAACTTGCTTTCCCAGTTTCCGTTTGAAAGCAGTTTGTTAGTAAGTTCAGCGCCCTTATCCAATGGGAAATTTATTACTTCGCCGATCAATTTTTCCCGTTTACGTAGTTTAGCGAATTCAAGTATCTTTCCAAATTTGCCCTGTTTTATGAGCTTTAATGCAATCTCTTTAGGACTAGCACCTAATCTTCTAGCTTCCTGGAATATTGGGTCTTCCTTGCTTACCGGGAAGGGATCTATCATGAAGAAATTCTGGAAGCCTATGTCAAAGGCAGTTTGAGTGGAAACCATTGGATTATTGGAAATCCCTAATGTATTGTAACCTTTGTTTGAAAAGTATTCTGCAAGCCTTTCAACCTTCAAGTCCAAATTGAATTTAGTCAAATCCAAAAGCTTATCTTTTTCTGTTTCATGTACTTTGTGTTCGTTTAGATACAGACCAGTGAACA
>JAJZKH010000034.1 GCA_021850955.1 Microcaldota archaeon | reverse complement strand
ATTGTAAATATTTGCCTCCATTTATCTCACTGTTTTGATTCCAATGATGTATACACTATTTGTGGTTCTTTTACCTTTGTTTTATTTCTTATTGCTTTTCTCAATCGTATAAGTCTCTTTGCAGAACCAGGTATACTTCCATCTATTACTATAAATTCATTGTTAATATTTCCGTAATTTGTAAAACCGCCTTTTATGTTTATTGATTTTGTATCTTTTTCATTTCCTATCTTTAATACTCTTTTATTTATCTCTGTTCTGTAGTTGTAACCTTTATGACCTGAGTGTGGAACTGTAAAAAGAACTTTTGGCGGGTGCCATGCTCCTAATGTTCCAACGTGTCTTACCTTTCCTGTAGCTTTTCTATACTGTCTTGAAACACCAAATCTTTTTATTACTCCAGCCCAACCTTTTCCTTTTGAGATAGATGTTAAATCTAGGTATTCTCCTGGTTTAATGAAGTCATTTATTTTGACCTCTTTGCCCATGAACCCTTCAATGAATGAAATTTTTGATAATGCGTTTTCGCCTCCGACTGGAATCTCAAATCTCATTACTCTTTTATTTCCGAAACTCAATGAACCTGCATCAAGATATGCAAGTGCAGTAACGTCAATTAAATCATTTGCTATTGTTTTTAACTTTGAAATATCTGTATTTTTAGTTGCTTTTATACCTACATTGACTGCTAATTTAGAGTCGTATACTTCATTTGATACTTCTTTGTATATATAACTTTTTTTGTAAGCTCTTAAGCCGTAAATATGTATTTTTGGAACTTCTAATACAGTAACAGCTCTTGATACCTCAGTACCTTTTGCTGGAGATTCACTGTCATCTACCATAAGCATGTGAGTCATTCCTGCTTTGAATGCTACTAGGCCTAAGAAACCATTTTCTTTTTGTTTTAGATATGTTCTAACTCTAGGCATTTGCTTTTTAGCACGTCTATGTGGCCAATATTCTAGTGAACCTTTTCTCATCTTTAAAACCTCATTTTGCTTTTTTATCCACTTTTGAAACTTCTGAAACGGACTCTATAACTCTTAACTTCCTTATTGTACTACCAATTGAAGATAGTAAAACTTTAGGATCTTCTGCTTTGAATGTTATTGTTAAACCATTATTCATTGCTTTAATAGATATTTCTGAATCTTTAAAATTTTCATCATTTATTAATGAAGGATACTGTATACTTTCTGTTAACTCAATATTAAGCTTTGCGGTTGCCATCATTAAACCCTTATTCCTCTTTGTGCAGATCTTACGCTTGGCCTAGATATTTTTGTTGTTTTTCCTTTATGTAGTATTCCTCTGTGTTTTATTCCTGAACTTGTTAAGCCTCTAAATGCTCTTCCTTTTAATTTTACTACATTACTGTATAGTGGATCTGATAATATTACACTGTTTGTTCTGTCTATTAATATTACTTCAAAGAATTTGTATCTTCCATCTTCTCCGACATAATAAGAGTTTAATACTTCTGCATTAAGATACTTTCTTGCTGCTCTTTCTTCTGCCATTGATTGTAATGATTTTGAGTATGAAAAGAATCTACCATTTTTTGAAGGTTTTCTTCCGCCTCGTGGCTTTTCTCTTTTTCGCATACCTTTTCTTATGCAACTTCTAACTACTATTACACCCTGTTTTGCTTTGTACCCTAACTCTCTTGCTCTTGCTATATTTGAAGGTTTTTCTATTCTTTCAAGTGAGGGACCTTTCATCCACTCTGATACACGTGACTTTAGTATCTGTTCTCTGTTTTTGTATTCGTTTTGAAAGTTTTGTTTTATGTATTTATAAGCGCCCATTTATAGCACCAGTTTATTCTCTGTTTATTCTGCTTATATTTTTGTTATATTATTCCAAGTATAGGAATATTAACGTTAATATTTACAATATACAAGATTAAAAACCTTGCAATACAATACCTTTAATATAAAAGTATGCAGAATACTCAATATTTATGGTTGAATGTATTTAAATACTTTTTGGATAAGTATGTGTATGCATATCTAAATTTAGAATATTTATACTCTTTTTACAACTTTGTAATATCTTATTTTAAAATATTTAAATATATATTTTACAACATTGTTATTGCTTATTAGTACTGTGTAAAATTATGAGTAATGATTAGGTGTTAGACATACCGTTAACATAAAAATTACTAGACGGTAATGTAGTTATACTGTTCACTATAGTATTTTGAGAGGGATTAAAAACTAAAATATTTCCAGAGTTATAAATATAAATATCACTTCCTGATTTGGTCATGTAAGAAGGATAATCGAAATCAGGCGAGTCGATTGATGAGAATTGGTTTGTTTGAGTGTTGTAAATCATTATGTTACCTGTCCCGAATTCACCTCCATTTAAGTTTGTTATATATGCATTTGGACCTGAAAAAGTTATTTGGAAAGGATAATCAAAAAGTGGTGAGTCGATTGATGAGAATTGGTTTGTTTGGGTATTGTAGATTATTAAATTACCCGTACCATATTGACCACCTCCAGTATTTGTTATATATACATTTGAACCGGAAAATGCTATTCCTAAAGGATATTTAAAAAGAGGCGAATCAATTGAGGAGAATTGATTGGTTTGGGTGTTGTAAATTATTACGTTACCTGTGCTGAATTCACCCCCATATTGATTTGTTATGTATAAATTATTATTGTATATAGCTAAATTTCCAGGAGAATCAAAATCAGATATAAAAGAGGCAGTCCTATTTACTGCATTATTAAAAGGATTAAATGTAAACAAGGAATATTGGCCGTATTGTTTACCTATAAAATATCCTAAACCACCACTTAAAACTATTGGATATGGTTTATATAGCATATTATTATTTGTAAAATGTTGAGGGTCAGTTATTGCGTTGTTAAGAGTATTTAAAAGTAGTAAATTTCCATCTTCAAATAATCCACCATATTCATTCGTTATATAAGCATTTGAACCTGAGAAGTCTATTCCATAAGGAGAATCAAAAAGGGAGGAGTCGATTGATGAAAATTGATTTGTTTGAGTGTTGTAAATTATTACGTTACCGTTATAGGATTCACCACCTTGTTGGTTTGTTATGTAAGCATTCGCACCTAAAAATGATATTCCTAAAGGAGACTCAAAAAGTGGGGAGTCGATTGATGAGAATTGGTTTGTTTGGGTGTTGTAAATAATTATATTTCCTGCGCCGTATTGACCACCTAAATCATTTATTATGTAAGCATTTGAACCATAGAAAGTTATTCCCCTGGGAGAATCAAAAAGTGGGGAGTCGATCGATGAAAATTGATTTGTTTGAGTGTTGTAAATTAATACATTACCCGTCCCTGATTCGCCGCCTCCTTGGTTTGTTATGTAAGCATTTGAGCCATAGAAGGTTATTCCAGAAGGATATTTAAAAAGGGGGGAGTCGATCGATGAAAATTGATTTGTTTGAGTGTTGTAAATTGGTACATTACCATAATAAAATTCGCCGCCTCCTTGGTTTGTTATGTAAGCATTTGAGCCGGAAAAAGCGATTCCTGAAGGATAATTAAACATTTGAGAGTTGATTGAGGAAAGTTGATTGGTTTGGGTGTCGTATATGGTTATGTTGCCTACTGTGAGTTGACCACCCCTTTGATTTACAATATAAATGTCTTGACCTTCTAATGAAATAGATGTAGAACTACTAAGAGGTGTTTGACCTAAACTTATCGAGTTTATTATATTCCCATTTACTAAATTTAATTGTATTAAATTTGAAGGATAATTTAGATTTGAAATGTAGATTATACCCTGACCGTTGCTTCCTGAAACTCCTGTTGGGCTTCCTGTTGAAACTGTTGCAGAGGTACTACCCAACTCTTCTTCTTGACCGTTATTAAGCTGCAACCATAACGAACCTTTAAATGAAGAGCCTATGTTTTGTGAGTTTAACTGACATTCAAAGGTAACTTGTTTTGATTGATCTTGTCCTAATGTAAGTAAAACAGGGGAAAATATCGTTGGTGTTGATGAGGAGTTTGAGCAACCTAACCCAGTTATAAGAAGATTTTGGCCGCCATTGTTTCCAACAGTAAGTGTCAAGTTTCCTGTTGAGTTAAGTTGTAGATTATTACATAGAAAACCAATCTGTGGAATACATTCCGAAGGTAATGTGGAGTTTATTCCATTAAAGTATCCTAACTCGAAAAGTGTTACAAGAGCTATTGCAATAATTAGAATAGACCAACCGTAAGTTAAGAGATACTCCATAGCCGATTGTGCATGCACTTCTTTTTTAGATCTTTTAATTAATTTTTTTGACATATATACTTTATTATAATGAATCGTAAAGTTTATATTACTTTTTTATTGACAAATAAAGCTTTATTTTTAAGAAAGAGATAAATTGCAACATAAGATGGAACCTCTACTTTTTCGTTATCGTATGGCCCAAATGTTTGTTTATTCATAATTAACTTTTGATTTGTATTAACGATTATATCCATTTCTCCAGTATTGAAGGCTAATGTGTCTGACATAGGATCAAATGTTGTAAGATCACTAATTGATATTTTCTTTGAAATTAAACCTGTTTCTCCATGTATTGTATTTGCCAACCTTACCATATGTGAAGGATCATTAGTAACATTTTGATCTATCTTATCGCTTTGATATATTGATTGTGTTTTTAGGATATCTTTCCAAAAATCTCCTTTATTTTTTATGTAAACCATATCCCAATTACCATTGTTTATGCCTAACTCAACCAATGCTTTTTTCTTATATAGATTTCTTGCCACGCTTTTTTCTATGCCTAATGAAATTAAATTTTCTTCGCCCTTTTCTAATTCTTTTATAAAGTTTCTTGCAATTTTTCCTGACCAACCGCCATCTGTTATTTTAGGACCCATTAATTTTTTTGTTGTCCTACCGGTATCCTTTTTTAGTTCTTCTAAATTAAAAAATGCTTCTGGATTTACATCATTTCCTGTTATGTAATCACTTATCTCTTTTCTTGCAATTTGATCCAATGAGAAAGTACTTTCTTTTTTAATGTGTACATGATAACCTCTATTGCCACTAAAATTTAGCTCTATTTCATCTTTTGAAAAGCCAAAATCAGGAATTAGAAATTCTTCTATAAGTTTTATTGTTTCTTCTTTTACTGAAGACAAACAAGTTTCGCATACCCAAGAATTTCCGTGTGAAGATTGACAAGGTAATTTCATATCTGTTGCATCGAGATCAAAAACAAGCTCTGAACCTAACCATTCTTTATTTTCCATAGGCCTAAATGAAGGATGTTTGTAAAAAGCAGTAGAACAGGATATAAAAGGTGGTGATTTTTTTATTAAATACTCTTTAAATGTTTTTTTATTTTCAAATGATATGTGTCTTGTTCGTATTTTGGATTCGAAATCTCCTACACCAAACTCACGTTCAGATATTCTTTCTGGGTATATATCTTCTGCTTTACTATAATAATTGCTGATTAAATTAGATATTATTCCTCTTGATTCACTTATGCTTAACTCCAAAACCTCAACCAGTAATATATGTATAAAAAGTAATATTAATCTTCTAATTTTTACTACTTGAAGAATATTTACAATATTCTAATAGGGTAATTTATATTTTTCATTAAATTTATTACATTTGAAAATTAATGGTAAAAATTTAAAATTTTGAATAGTTGTAAGATATATATCTTTTTGTAAATAAAGTAATAACTGAGCATATGAAGATAACAATTAAAAAAGAAGAAAGTAATGAAAATGTAACACAAAATGGAATTTTCTATAAAGGAAAATTAGATAAATTAGCTACAGTTATTACTAGAAAAATTGCAATACCAATGGGATTTTTAACTGCAGATTTAGATGTACTCATTAGATTTAATAAAATAAACCCACATGCAGTAACATACTTTGACGCACTTCCAATAATTTTTTTTAGTATGCCTTTAACAAAAAAAATTTTAGATGGATCAATAGAAAAACTTCGGGAAAGTGTTTATTTTAAAAATAAGAAACTGTATAAATATTCAAAAGTAGGTATTCTTTCTACAGCAACTTATTTTATATCGGAGGGTTGTGCAACTTATAATGCAATAGTAAGCGACGCAGTTTCTAAACCTTTAAGTACAATGAATAAAGAAACAGCAGAATTTTTCTTTTTAGGATTAGCTTCGATAGGAGTAGGTATAATTTCTTTAGGATTAAGTAAGAAAGCAGAACTTAAAAAGTATAGAAGAGAATGATTTTTGTGAAATATATAAATTTGTCCTTAAATGAGCTTATTAAAAAGTTATATGATTCTATAAAAAACTTTGCAAAAAATATGGAGAAAGTAACTGAGATGAATAATAAGATAACACATTCTGAAATAATGGAACTTAAAGAACATATAACTAATAGACTGAATAACGGAGAGGAAGTTGAGGATAATAAAAAACTTATTGACCTTTTAGAAGTTTTATCAAAAGATGAAAGCATAATACAAATAATAAAGGATGATGCGGAAGAATGGATAAGCTTATTAGATGCTATAGAGAATAATATTAAATTAGATGGTAGAAAATTAAATAATAATGAAGAAAAAGAACTTAAACAAATAAATTATATGGCAACTTCAATGAAAGAATTTTTAAGAAAAGATAATGATAGATAATATGGATGAAATAAAGCAAGTTATATTAGTAAGGATGGATATAGAAATGGGCAGAGGAAAGTTAGCCGCACAGGTAGCTCATGCTTCTTTGATGTCTTATTTTTCAACAGAGAAAAAAGATAAAAAAATTGCACAGGAATGGTTAGATACGGGTGAAAAGAAAATAGTTTTAAAAGTAGAGGATGATAAAGTTTTGAAAAAGCTTTTTGAGGCTTTTAAATATAAAGGGATACCTTGTGCATTAGTTAGTGATGCAGGCCATACTCAACTTCCACCAGGAACTGTAACTACATTAGGGGTTGGACCTTGGATTGATACTGAAATAGACCAGTTCACTAAAGGATTTAAGCTGTTGTAGACCATACGGCATCAGATAATTTGAAATCTAATAGTCTAAAATGTCATTTATATTTGAGAGTTTAATTCTTTATTTATTTTTTAATCAGAACAGTTCTAGTAAAATATAAATTAAAAGACTTTTTGTTTCTAAAATTTGGGTATTTTATTATTCTCTATAGCAT
>JAJZKH010000033.1 GCA_021850955.1 Microcaldota archaeon | reverse complement strand
GGGAGGAAAACTTGAAAAAATAATGGCAGAAAAAAAGAGCATATATCCGAATGTTGATTTTTATTCAGCAATAGTTTATCACAATTTAGGACTTTCGAACGAGTTGTACTCTCCTATATTCGCAATAGCGAGAAGTTCGGGATGGCTTGCACATATATTAGAGCAATATCAAAATAACAGATTAATAAGGCCGCTTGAAAAATACAATGGGGCTTTAGATCTTAAGTTTGTTGAAATTTCAAAAAGAAAGTAATAAAATGAAAAAATATACGATTACTGTTGTATCAGGGGACGGGATTGGTCCTGAAGTAATAGGTTCAGCTATTGAATGCATAAACGCAGTTTCTAAAAAAAATAATTTTTCAATAACTTGGGAAAAAGAAGTAGCAGGAGAAGAAGCAATAACAGAATATAACTCTGTACTACCTATTGAAACGTTAAACTCTATAAAAAAAAATAACATTGCGCTTAAAGGACCAATAACAACTCCTCTTGGAAATGGTTTTAGGAGCGTAAATGTGGAGCTTCGAAAAAAACTTGGGCTTTTTGCAAACATTAGACCTGCAAAAAATATTAAAGGAGTTACAAGCAAATTTTCTAATATAGATTTAATAGTTATACGGGAGAATACGGAAGATCTTTATAGCGGAATAGAATTTAGAGAAAATTCTATCTCATCAAGAAGATTAATACAATTTGCAGAACACGAATCAAAAATAAACATACAAAGGGGAAGCGCGATAGCGTTAAAAACTATATCGAATATGGCTACAAAAAGAATAGCTGAGTTCGCTTTTTCATATGCTCAAAAGAAACAAAGAAAAAAAATAACCATTATACACAAGTCTAATATCTTAAAGTATACTGATGGACTTTTTGTAAGGGAATCTGAAAAAGTAGCTAAAAATTTTACTTCTATATTATGTGACAGTATGGTTGTAGATAATGCCTGTTCTAAGTTGGTTACAAAACCAGAACTTTTTGATATTATTCTATGCCCTAATTTATATGGTGACATAATTTCTGACTTATGTTCTGGACTTGTCGGTGGTCTTGGACTTTCCCCAAGCGCGAATATAGGTAATGATATTTCCATATTTGAACCTGTCCATGGTTCAGCTCCAAAACATGCAGGCATGAATGATGTTAATCCCTCAGCGGCAATATTATCTGGCGTAATGCTTCTAAATCATCTAGGAGAAAATGCAGCTGCAAAGTCTCTTGAAGATGCTGTTTTTTCTGTATTGAAAGATAAAAAATGTGTTACCTATGATATAGATCCGAAGAATCCCGCATCAACATCAGATATGACTATGGCTATTATAAAAAAAATAAAAAAGTGAAATTATGACATTAGCAGAAGATATAAGCGAGTATGCGAATTACTTATCTTATAATATGATTCCTAAAAAAACAATAGATATTGCTAAAGATGCAGTAATAGACACATTTGGATGTGCTTTAGGTGCTGAAAAAGCAATACCTGTACTAATTGCTAAAAAAACTATAAAAAAGAGTAATAAAGGATCATCTATTCTACACTCTACTGAAAAAGCTAACTCTGAAGATGCAGCCTTTGTAAATGGTGTTATGGCAAGATATCTTGATTATAATGATTCTTACGAATCAAAGGAGTTTGCCCATCCTAGCGATAATATACTTCCTTTATTTGCCGTAGCAGAAGACGCAGGCAGATCTGGAAAAGATTTAATTACCGCTATAATCCTAGCCTATGAGCTTCAATGCCGTCTTTCAACATCCGCAAGTTTATGGAAAAGAGGCTGGGACCATACTAGCTATGGTCTTGTAAGCGTAGCAGCTGCATCATCTTTTCTAATGGATTCTGGGGTAAGAAAAACTACACATGCAATAAACATAGCATTAAACTCTCACATAGCTATGCGGCAGGTCCGTGCTGGAGAGCTTTCGATGTGGAAGGCAATGTCTTTTCCTAACGCTGCAAAGAATGCTATATTCTCTGCAAAATTAGCAAATAATGGTATTACTGGTCCATCTCCTATCTTTGAAGGAGAAATGGGTTTTTGGAAGCAGGTAAGTGGAAAGTTTAATCTAAATATAAAAGATTTTGGCAATAAGAAGAACGAGTTTTTGATAGATAAGCGTATAACAAAATATTATCCTGCAGAGATACGTTCTCAAAGCGCAATAACAGCAGCAATAACTTTGAAAAAGAAAATAAATGACATTAATAAAATATCAAAGATAGAAATATTAACTACCGAAAGCGGCTATAAAGTTTTGGGAAATGGCAAAGAAAAATGGAACCCAAAAACAAAAGAAACAGCAGATCATAGCTTACCTTTTATTGTCTGTTCTGCTCTAATATATGGCGATATAACTCCTGAATCTTACTCTGAAAAAAGATTATCTGATAACAGAATAAAAAGACTGCTCAATATGACCATAGTTAAGGAAAACAAAGAATTTACAGCTATATATCCTTCATGCATACCTAATGAGGTAAAAGTAACTATGGTTAACAAAAAAATAATAAACAAAAAGGTTCTTTACCAAAAAGGACACCCTAAGAATCCAATGAATAAAGAAGAGAAGGAGCAAAAATTTGTTACTCTTTGCTCTAAAACTCTGAATAAAGAAAAAACGTTAATTTTACTTAACGAATTATATAATCTTGAAAGTATTAAAAGCATAACGCACTTATTTGATTTATGTATGTGATTTTATGGAAAAAAGAGCATTTGATTTTCTTACTATATATGAATTACCTAAAAAACCAAGAAAAAAGGGCATAGTAGAGATACGAGGGCCATATTATTCCTCTATAACTTATGACTACCTAAAAGGTATTTTGCATGATTGGAGTGAGTACTTTGACGGTTATAAGTTTGCGGGAGGATCGGAGCGTTTTCTTACAAGAAGCACTGTCAAAAATATTCTTAACGCATGCCATGATAATGATGTTTATGTATCTACTGGCGGGTTTGTGGAACGTATATTAGTTCAAGGTCCTAGGGCTGTAGATCAGTACATAAAAGAGTGCAAACTTTTGGGTTTTGACGTAATAGAAGTATCTAGTGGTTTTGTCGATATTTCTTTAAATGACAAGGTTGAGATAGTAAAGCAGGTACAGAAAATGGGTATGAAAGCGAAACCAGAAGTCTCATTCATGTATGATGCCGGTGGCGGTACTCATAGAGTGGGGTATGATGGAGAAATGAAAATGCGAAAACTTGACGATGTTATGCTGGAGTTAAGATCCCATATCAAAGCAGGTGTCGATGTAATAATGATTGAGTCTGAAGGTCTTACTGAGGATCTTCCTCCTGAAAAATGGCGTATAGATTTAATTAAAAAAATAACCAACGAGTTCGGCTTCGAAAAATTTATGTTTGAAGCATCTGACCCTCCGGTATTTAAGTGGTACCTTAAAAAATTTGGACGCGATGTAAATTTATTTATAGATTACTCACAACTTGTAGAGTTCAATGCATGGCGCGCTGGACTTTGGGGTGATGAAGATATTTGGAAAGGCAAAAAATTTAGTTATAGTCCTAAAAAATAATTTAATGGAGTAGATATGACAAATATTCCTAAACTAAAAGATAAAGAAGATGCTTCTATAGATGAAGAGTTTGATTGGAAGCTTTATCCGGAAACAGAAAAATTTTTATCTTCAATAGTAGCTGATTTCATATTAAATAATCGCTTTGCAAATGAACTTTCAAGGAAAATGTCAATAGAAACTTCAACTAAATTCTTTAATTGGATAGATCATGTCATAATTCCGGAATCTAAAACAAGCAAGGAATTACTTTTAAAGCTTGGTTTTACATTATTTTCTCCGGTAGATAAAAAATGTAAAGAAGGCAAGCTTTTCAAGCATAGCAGGTCTTATTTTTTCCCTATTATACTTGGAAAAGAGGAGAAAATTGAAATAGTGCTAAAACCAGAAGAGCTTGATAATTTCATACAAGCTCTAGGCGTTAAAACCGTTATAGAGGGTAAACCCTTTTCACGATTTAGGAAGGCAGTCATTTCTGTAGAAAAAAACTATGTACTTTCTGCTGTAGAAAGAAGAGGGTATAACGGGTTTTCAACTGATTCTAAAAGTGATACTTTAGAATACTTAGATGTTCTAAGCATGTTTTTTTCAAGGCAACGCGTATTTAATAGCGATGAAGAAGGAATCATATCTACAGAAAAATTAATTTCATCTGCGCTTGAACTCTTAGATAATGCAAGAGTATCAGACGCATTCTTCAGATCTGAAAGGGCTTATTGGCAAAGAAGGAATATGGCTGGACAAATACAAAAAGCAAGACAGGATAAGTTAGGTCTTGGATGGGGCAATCAAGACCATCATACATATCGGTCTTCAAGGAAAAATTTTTCAAAGATGATACACATATTCGAGTTGATGGGTTATAATTGTAGGGAAAAATACTACGCCGGAGATCAAGCCAGATGGGGAGCTCAAATAATGGAGCATGATGTTTGTGATATAGTTATATTTACTGATGTTGATCTTTATCCTGAAGAAACAAAAATTGACTTTCCGCACAAAGGATTAGAACAAAGAAAAACGCTTGGTACTGTAGGTTTATGGGTCGGTCTTCATGGAGAAAGCATACTTCAGGCAGGCATGCACCATTTAGAAGCTAGATTTGATTTTGAAGGTCTTAAATCAAATTTACCAAAATTTGGCATAACTGTAATGCCTCCTTTTTCTAACTTCGAGTTTTTAAAACAGGCTTTTACTGTAGGTGAGATGTGGAAGGTGGAAAAATCAAGAGCAGATATTTTACTTTCAAATTCTTTTATAACCACTGAGCAGTATAACATGTTTATTAAAAATGGAGCTATAGGTAGTCACATGGAAAATCTTGAAAGGACAAAAGGCTTCAAAGGTTTCAATAAAAGTTCAGTTACAAAAATTATAAAAGCTACAGATCCAAGAAACGCTCAAGACGCTATTGGAGCATAAAATAGATGTTTTGATGCTAAATAAAAAAAATCTGAAAATCCTTGTAAATAATCCAGAATACTTTGACAAAGATGCAATAAAGATACTTAGCAGTATTGGAAATGTAACAGCAAAAAACATTGATTATGATGAACTTTTGAAAAAGATAGCTATTTTTGATATAATTGTTATACGTGTCGATACAAAAATTACAAAACAACTGCTAGACAATGCAAAAAAACTAAGATTAATAGGATCGGCAACAACAGGTCTTAATCACATAGATACTAAATATGCAAAAGAAAAAAAAATAAGAATAATAAGCCTACATGGAACACACACTATACCTACTGCGCAGCATACTATAGCTTTAATATTTGCTCTCTCAAGAAAGATACCCTGGGCATTTGAAAATCTTAAGAAAGGAAAGTGGGATAGACATAAATTTATAGGAACACAGTTAAACAAAAAGACCATTGGTATAATAGGGTTAGGCAGAATAGGCTCTCAAGTTGCTAAATACTCAAAAGCGTTCGGTATGAATGTTATAGCTTACGATCCTTTTATTAAAAAAAGCAATCTTGCAACTCTAGTTACATTAAATTATCTTCTAAAAAATTCTGATATAGTCTCTCTTCATCCTTCACTTACAAATAAAACAAAGAATATGATACGATTAAAGGAATTTAAGTTAATGAAGAAAACCGCATTTTTGATTAATACGTCAAGAGGAGAGGTCTTAGATTCCGATGCTCTTCTACTGTCTTTAAAAAAAGGTATCATAGCAGGAGCAGCGTTGGATGTTTTTATAGAAGAACCTTTTCTAGGCAAAAACAATGGATTTGTAAAATATGCATTAAGAAATAAAAATCTTTTAATTACTCCCCACATAGGCGCTTCTACAAAAGAGGCCGTACATGCTGCTGGAATAGAAATAGCATATAATATAAAAAAAGAGATAAATCTTTTATATAAAGATAAAAAAAGATAAAAAGGAATAAAAAGCAAAATGATTTAATATTTGATGTTAATTAATATTTTGTTTCATGTGGTAAAATGTCATACAAAGGAGATATTTTTATAGTGGTTGGAGTTATTCTAATAATATTATCTTTTATTTTAGGATATGGGATGTATACCTCGCTTCATCAAGCTCAAATAACTCAACAAACACCACAAATAAATGGTAATAACATAACTAACTCATTTAATCAATTTGCGTCATCGTTAAGTTATAGTATAAATGGGCCGATATATTACACTATAGAAATAATACTTCTTTTTCTTTTTGCAAGTATAGGCTATAAAATAGCTGATCTTGGTATAAGGCTTAACTCAATACCTACAATAAATATTAAAAGTAACATACCTGATGAGAAAGACAAAAAAACGTCGAAGTAATTATATCTTTTCAAGAAGCTTGTTTCTCAGATGCAAATTCAAAATTTGTCTCTTCGGTTACGCGTCCTAACTCTTCTGGTAGTATTCTAACAACATTAAATTCCATGCCTATTCCGAAAACCTTTACGCTTACGGTGCTTCCTTCTACTACTCCTTTATTCTTTAGGGTATCTCTAAAGTATCCTTGCCAATCTATTGGCATTGCTGTAATTCCAGATATGCCTTTTGAAGGCTCTAATAATACTTGTGCAGCGTTAGATACCTTTGGTTTTGATATATTTACGCTTTCTCCAAGCATTATACCTAAATGTTCTCTAGAATTTTTATCCAACCTTATATAGTCTTTATCTATATCCCTTTCAGATCCTTCTATAACTGTGGCGATTACTCTCTTCTCATTATGTCTTATCTCTATTATATCTCCTGGAAGTGCCCCTATTTTTTTATGTATTTTCTTTGTTAAAGGAATCATGCCGAGGTTTTTATCTCTATGTCGAGAATCTGCAACAGTAATGATTGCGTTATCCGAGCTGCTTTTTTTGATGTGTTTATAATACAATTTTTTTACCATCGCTTCACAGAGTTATTTTTCCAGATAAAGTATATTAATATTGCCAAAATCAACCTGTAATTTTGTATCATGAGAAAAATTCAGTATTCCAAGCAATTTTTATTTGTTTACTTTTATAGTATAATGTTTGTATGGACAAAAAAGATATATTATTAAATAAAGTATTTGATAAAATACTAAAAGATATAAAGCCGAGCAACAATTGTTTTTAATTTTGAGGTTATAATGTTTATACTTGATATGATACTCTTG
>JAJZKH010000032.1 GCA_021850955.1 Microcaldota archaeon | reverse complement strand
AGCATCTACGCCTTTTACAGTTATTGACTGGCCTTTCACATCTACTTTTGTATCTCCGACAATAGTTGTTTCTCTAGGAACTCTTTCTCCAAAAATATTAAATAGAGGAGAAAGTTCAATAAGAATAAATTCTTCTGGGTTAGACGAAGCAAAAAAAGCAATGACAAGAGAAGACGTTAGAACTCTTATAAAAAATGGAGGTATATACGCATTAAAGGCAAAACACAATAAAAGCACTAACTCAAAATTATTAAAAATTAGAAGAAGTAAGGGAAGAGGAAGAGGACAAGGTAAAAGAAAAGGAACATTAAAAGCAAGAAGAGGAGAGCTTTGGATAAAAAAAGTAAGATCCCAAAGACTTTTATTATTAAGATTAAAATTAATGGGTAAATTAGACAATTCAAAATACAACAAGTACTATATGCTTATAAAAGGTAACAGCTTTTCTGATAAAGCTTCATTAATATTACACTTAAGAGAAAGCGGTATAAAAATATCCGATGACGAGTTAAAAAATATAAAAGACTTCATGAAAGCCCAGTATAAATAGATGAGATTATGGCAAAGATTTTCAAAATAGGTTTCAAAAGAAAAAGAACGCATGTAACTAATTACAAGAAAAGGTTATCTCTTGTAAAAAGCGATTTAAAAAGGGTAGTTATACGAAGATCAAATAAAGGTATAATATCACAAATAGTCAAGTACTCTGAAATTGGAGATGAAGTTTTAGTAACTGCATACTCAAAAGAATTGTTAAAGTACGGTTGGCCTTCAAGAAGCAACAGAAACACAGCATTTCTAACAGGATTGTTGTTAGCAAAAAAAGCAGCATCGAAAAAATTAGAAAATGAAGAGTATATATTAGACATAGGTCTAAGTGCTTCTGTAAAGAACTCAACACCATTTATATTTGCACAAGGTTGCATCGAAGGCGGTTTGAAACTCCGTTCAGGGTTATCTACGGATAAATCATTATTTGAAAAACAAAATATGTACATAAATAAATTAAAAGAAGACAAAGCGGCTTACGAAAAGGCATATAGCGGATACTTAAAATCAAAAATAAATCCCGAAGAGCTTTCTTCATTATTCGAAAAGGTAAAAACAAAGATTCTTAATGAGTGATTAATTGGAAAAAAGAGATAGAGAGATCAATACTGTTTCAGAGTTTGCATGGACCCCAAAAACAAAATTGGGAATAATGGTAAGTGAAGGGAAAATAAAAAATATCGACGAAATCTTTGCTATGGGAAAACCAATAAAAGAAGTAGGTATAGTTGACTCATTAATTCCTAATCTTGAAGATAA
The DNA here is from genome assembly GCA_021850955.1 of Microcaldota archaeon. Next base: position 5,963 of record JAJZKH010000032.1, on the reverse strand, counting down.
AGTTCTTGAAATTGCATCAGTACAGAGAATGACAAAAAACAACAGAAGGCAAAAGTTTAGAGTTACTGTTGTAGTTGGGGATAGAGCTGGACATGTAGGTATCGGTGTAGGGAAAGATGTAGAGGTAAGACCTGCAATTGATACTGCAATAAGAACAGCTAAGAAAAACATAGTATCTGTAAAGTTCGGTTGCGGTTCCTGGGAATGTAATTGCGGTACTCCACATTCACTTCCATTAACTATAAGATCAAAAGTAGGTAGTTCTGAGGTAATACTTAAGCCCGCACCAAGAGGTGTAGGGATAGTTGCAGCAGAAACAATGTACTCAGTTATTGAGTTAGCAGGATTAAAAGATGTATGGACTTACTCGCGTGGCAGAACAAGAGACATATATAACGTAGCAACTGCAACACAAAAAGCACTTAAAAAAATAAGCGAGATAAGAAATCCAGAAGCAGTTAAGGCTTTACAATAAACAGCTATTTTTAATCAATTTATTTATTTTTATTTATTTTATAGTAATTTTATAAATACGTTTATAAATGAGTTTATCTTAAATTACTTCATTGCCTTGATGGTGTAGCGGCAGCATAAGGGACTGTGGATCCCTAGGTCCGGGTCCGACCCCCGGTCAAGGCCTAGTTTTTCAACCAATTAAACACTATTAATATATATTTACTTTGTATTGTATATTTGTTTAAATGTTAATAGAAATATTCTCTGTAGGTGCAATAGATGCACTAGTACCAGTTTTAATAATAGTTATATTTATTGGTGCAGCAGCAGGGATAAGCAGAGGCTTTAGTTTTTTCAATCTATTTGGAGTAGGTACCTTGATGGGGATGGGTCCAAAAGCTAAAGGATCTTTAGCACAAAAAACCTTCAAAAAGTCCTATACTAAACCCTCTCAAAAACCATTAAAAGTAAAAAAGACCAAATTTGAAGATGAAAAAGAAAATAAAGATAAACAAATTAGAAATGATTTTAATAGATACTTCAACAAAGGCACAACAGCCGCAACTATAGATACAAGTGGTCCAGAACCAAAGGGAGCAAGTCAATTAAATGAACCTGAGAAAAAATCTTCAAGTATATTTGCAAATGCTTTTGAGAAATCACTAATTTTAACATCACCTTTAGTTAGAGGAACATACGGAGCTGGGAAAGGTTTTGTAAATTTAGTTGCTAAAAAAGGTAGGTTTAAAAAATTAGCCGGAGTGGTATATAAATATGATGAGGAGACCTTCAAAATAAAGAAAAATGGAGAAGAGAAAAACTTCGCAAGATATACTAACAGAGGTTATAATACCCTTCTAGAAGAAAATATGTTTGGTTTGGCAGTAGCAAGAAGAGAAGTTTTAAAAGAAAAGCAAAAAATAATAAATGACAAAAAACTTTCACAGATTAAAAAGAAACTTCTACTTGCAAATCTTGCTGGTCTTGATCGTGTTTTTTCAAAAAGACTTGAAAATTTAGAAAATTCTTTTGATAAAATAAATAAGTTACAAGACTCTTATACTAAAAAATTATTGAGTTTAAGAACAATTCAAGATGAAAAGATTAAAGAGGAAAAACGACAAAAAATAATCGATGAAACTTATAATGAGTTTGCAAAAATATACACAAAATCGTTCAACACCACTAGTGATTATAGGGCAGAGGATTTAATAAATAACATTCAACAAATTACTAATAAGAGATATGGTAAGTTTACATTTAATCTTAGAGTAGGAGGTAAAGATCCGAATGAAAAGTCTAAAGATTACCGCACACTTATAGAGTTCAATCTAGGTAGAAAAGAAGAAAAATAAATGGTAGAGATTTGCTATGCAAAAAATGAAAACATTTCGTATATCTGTCCTTTTAACCTTATTATTATTTGGAATTTCATATGCGGCACCAGTTCTTTGCAACTCCAATCTGTTAAATACTAATCTCTATTCAGAAATTGCATACTTTTCAAATTATTCTATTAATGTTGCAATTTCATTTTCATTATTTGCAATATTGACATCATTTTTCTTTATAGCAGTTATTTATATAATAAATAAAGTATTTCCAGAAGCACGTTTGGGTTCATTTATAAATAACGAGTACAAAGAAATAGTAAAATCAATACTGATAATAATTATAATTTATGGTTCGTTAGCATTTTTTAGTGGTGTTGCAGTTTCATTAACCGGAGCTTCAGTAGGTACCTTCTCTACAAGTTTAGGAAATCTTCTTTATAACAGCGAAGTTTATTTATGTGGTACAAATAATATCTTAACAACAGGTACTGAAAATCTGATAAGTGTTGCATTAGCTGATGGGTTATTAAAAGGATTAACAATAAGTTGGGGAGGTCTTCCAATACCTCCGGTTCCTCTTCCCGGAATCGGAGCATTTCTTCCTGTAGTAAAATCAGGTGTAGAATTTAATTTACTAACTAATAATATATTTCAAACAGACTTCGTATCAGGAACTCAATTTGTAACCTCAGTAATGAACGATATCTTTAACAATGTGATATTTCCAGCAGTTAATTTAATAACTGTTCAAATAAGTATACTACCTATCTTTGAAATTATAGGTTTATGGTTCTTAATACCACTGGGCTTGATATTCCGTGCACTTCCATTTATTAGAGGAATTGGTGGAACATTAATCGCATTAGGGATAGGGATAGCTATAATATGGCCAGCGACTCTTGTATTATTTAATATACCTGTATCTAACTTTTTCTATGGTTATCTCTCACTTCATGGAGAAACACCTACTTCAGCATGTAGCTCATTAGGCTTATTATCAACAATATGTTCTGGCCTCTCAGAGTATTCATATTTTTCTCCATCAATTGCTTTAACAAGTTCTGCAGTTTCTAGTATAACTCCATTTTCAATAGCATTATCCTCTTTATCTTCAATATATCCTGGGCTGAATTATATACTACAAAATACCTTATACATAATACTTCAGGTTTTCATACTTTTCATATTTGATTTAATAATAGCCTATACCATAACAGAAAACATAGCAAAAACATTAGGAGGATCTTTAGATCTCTCTTTAACTAATAGATTGAAGTTGTTTTAATGATACCATTCTTATTTGCAGTACAATCAACGGCATGCAATCTGGGCAATATTAATGCTAACAATTGGATTGGAATAAATGGATTGGTAATCATAGCAATGTTTTGTGTTGGTGCATTAATTTACAGTTTAAGCTCTCTACTACCTATACAAACAGGTAAGAAGATAAAAGGAAATGTTATTTATGAACTAAGTGAAGGAATAATAAGTCTAATAATACTTCTTTCTTTAATCTCATTAGTATATGCATCATGTTCTGTAGGTTCAACTCTATCTGGACAAAGTAATTATCAAAATATTTTTCAAGCAGATGAATATTATGTTGGTAACTTACTTTTTGTTAAAGGAACTTCATTAGTTACCCAACTCAGTTTCCAAGGAATTGCAGTAGCAATAGATGGAAACATAGTCACATTAATTCTAGGAAAAGTTACAGGCGCTTTAAACAAGAATTTAGGCAGCGGAAATAGTTTATTTAATCTAGGTAACTCCGGTTCAAGTTCTTCTGGTTCTACGGGAGCAGCTCAAATAGGTTCACAAGGAAGTACTACAAATCCAACAGTTGGCTTCAGCGTGACTCTTGCTACTTCATCAGATGTTGAAGGATTATTTGATAGTTATGCTGGAACATATGCAACTTATGGAGCAGGAGTGGTAGTTACATTTGGTTTACTTTTTGTTCTTTATCTTTTACTTCCAATAATAACTGCATTAGCCTTTACTCTTGTTGTCCCTATATCCCTAATATTAAGATCCTTTGGATTTTTAGGTCATGGCTTACGATCAATATCAAATACTTTGCTTGCTTTAGCAATTGCTTTTTATATTGTTTTTCCCTTAACCATAAGTATGAATGCATTTATAGTTAATTGGATGTACTGCAGTAATGGCGTTACAGTTTGTAATCCTTATACTGTATACACTGGAAACTATAAAATTGCTACAATACCTATAGGTTCACTTTTTAAACAAAATACAGTTAACTTTTTAAATTATGGAGGATTTTCTTTATCACTCCCAACAAATTTCTATAGTTCTTTGGCTACTAATGGCGGTGGTGTAGGGCAAATAGTGAAAAATCTTTTAGAAGGTATAGTCACATTACCTAATCAAGTTGCAGGTGTCTCAACAGAAATATCTGAGTACTTTTTTGAAGGGGTCTTATTAGTTGCAATTGATTTAATGATAACTCTTGCATTTGCTCAAGGCCTTACAAAAGCATTTGAACAAATACCACATTTAATAAATTAAATGAAATAAGAAGATATTATGGATAAAAAAATAAATTTAAAGATTTCAAGAATTCTTTTAAGTTTACTTTTAATCTTTTTAACATTTAATTTAGCTTCATCCGCAACAACAAATACTTATAATCTAGAAACTCCTGTATCACAATTTCAATCATGGTTCCCAATCATAACACTTGCAGTTATAGCGAGTTTTTCGGTAGTTATACTCTATTTTGTATTGGGCTATGTACTTAATAACAAAAACATGATTAGCGGAGCAAAATTAGAAATGCAAAAGGTTTTGTTTACAATTGTTGTAATGGTCATAATTATTTTATTATTAAATTATGTTGGAACTGCAGAGTACTCAACTAATCTAATATCAAAAAGCTCAATACAAACAATATGTAATCAATTAAATAATCCAAATACTGATAACTCACTTGCATTTGTTGATTCTGCAGAAAGTGTTAACTCCCCAACTTATAATATCTGTTCAGGTTTGATAGCTAATGCAGGAGGTAACAATATAACTACAAATTTAGATTACGGACTTGCAGCTACTTATGTAATACTATCAAATCTTACAAATCAAGCGGCTAATAATCTAAACGCAATTTATGTTTATAGAACTTACGTAGGTTTTCTGTCCAACTTCAAGGCTACTGACGGTTTGTGTTTTCCACAGGAAACCTGTTTGTTAGGAGGTAATGGAGCATCATTTAGTGTAGAGTATGGTTATGATCCATTTGCAGGATACAATCCATTAATTACTCGTTCTACAGAGTTTGTTTCAAATCAATCTACATTAATATTTTATCTTTTCATAATTCAACTTCTCTTTATACTGCTGGTAATTTATGGTTGGCCATACCTTCTAGCTGCAGGATTAATCTTAAGTGCATCTACTCTTACAAGAAAAGCAGGTGGTTTTCTAATAGCATTTGCAATTTCTGCATTAATAATATTTCCAATAATTTATCTGATGGAGTATACTGCATTTACCTCAAATACTTTATCTCCAATAGGTGCTTCATCCTTACCTTCTTTATCATTAACCGGAGAAACATTTAACTCAAAAATAATACACTATGATGCAACAGGATCAAACTTTTTTGTATTTCCAAATGCTGCGTATGTTCTTAATTACGATGGTTGTTGGCCGCATGGAGGATTAATAGCGCAAGAGTTACTAGTTGTTGGTGCTTATAGTGTACCAGTTTACGGCCTTGTTCTCGGAGTTGTAAATATATTAGGTACTGTAGGAAATAACCCTATTAGCGTTCCAATACCTTTCTTTAATTGCAATCCATCTAATGCAATAAACTCAATCTTTGACCTAATGAATCTTTATGGAATTATGTCAGTTATTGGTTTAATATTTCCATTATTAAATATATTTATAGGGATTACGGCAACAATAGGGATCTCACAATTATTGGGTGGAACAACAAATATACTGGGATTAAATAAATTATTATAGTTGAAATATATGTTAAGGAAAAAGATTTTATTGTTTTTTTTCATTTCAATGTTAGTTCTAGGTTTATCCGGCGCCTCACAAACTTACTGTAGCGATCTTTTCAATAATGTTCATGGAATTGTAAGCAATACAGTTTACAATTTATCAACATTTAATGCTTTAATATCATTTACTGGT
>JAJZKH010000031.1 GCA_021850955.1 Microcaldota archaeon | reverse complement strand
ACTTTGTCAATATCTAATATAACTTTATTTGCTAAACTTCCTAAAAGTATTATGTATTTTGGTTTTATTACTTCTATTTGTTGTAATAAAAACGGTTCACATGCTTCAACTTCTTTATCACTTGGCATTCTATTTTTAGGTGGGAAAAATTGTACACAACTGGTGATATAAATCTGTTCTCTTTGAACTCCGAGTATCTGTATTTTCTTATTTAATAACTCTCCACTTCTTCCTATAAATGGCAAAAGTTTTTCATCTTCAAATCTTCCAGGTGCTTGTCCTATCATCATAATTTTTGCATTTACTGGTCCGTCTCCTTTAACGTGTCTTTCGCTTAAATCCCACTCTGAATATTTTTTTGGTAGTTCTTTATATCTTTTATTTATTTCTTCTATACTTTCATATTTTTCTACATACTCTATGGCTTCTTTTAAAATAGGTACCATATTTTTATACTTAACTTTCTTAACAAAATTCTCTTTATCTACCCAAACATAATCGATATGTTCATTTGATATTTTGACCTTTTGATTTTGTATCTTTCCTATAAAATATCTAACCGTTTTTTTAATTGCTTTGCCTTTTTCAGTAAAAATATATGTGACATCTTTTGAAAAAAATTTTAATATTTCTGGTTTCAATCCTGACTCTTCAAAAATCTCTCTTTTTGCAGCTGTTAAGTCATCTTCTTCTTTTTCTAAATGTCCTTTTGGCAAATCATAATTTCCATCATGTTTTCTTAATAAAAGATATTTTATTACTCCTTTTTGATTTTCATAAATTATTGCTCCGGCGCTTCTTTCACTAATCATGTATTCACGACTTTGTTAATTATACAATATGCATTCCCGAATGAATTTGTAACTGTGTTATTATAAAAACGTAAAAATAATAAATTATTCAATGATTGTACTAATTGGTTATTATTACATATACTATTATTCAATGAACTTTCAGGTATTACAAAATACATATTTGTAACTCCATACTCATTACTTGTTATATTATAAGGGATAATCTCTTCGAAGACTACAAAAGAATTATTACTTGAATTTACAAAATACATATTTCCAGTAACTCCTTTTTCATATGTTATTATATTTGGTACGTTCTTGTAGTTATAAGAACTATTGCTGTAAGATATTACTACTGGCTGTGTTGTATTTATTCCTAAAGTAGAGTTTACTAATCCAATCGCATAACTTTTGTTATTATAATTTAATATTTCTTCACTATAACCACTGCCATTTATGCTATTTAAGAGACCTTTAATTCCGATTGATGTATTTGAGCTTAGCGAAGCGTATGGCGATATATAAATAGGATTATAAGGAAAATAACTAATCATATATACAACGGAAAGTATCACTGCAAAAATAATTCCCATAATTAAAAAGTTATTTACTTTATTGATTTTTTTATTTTGTATTTTTGGGATAGATAAACCAAATTTGCCTTGAAGCAACAAAACTATTATTATGCTTATATAAAATAAAATAATACCTGCAAATTCATGGAACAAAGACAAAGCACTAGTCGGTCCATTTAAAATCCAATCAAACGCAATAAAACTCATTCTAAAAATGTTAAGTAAAAGCATAAGCAATACTCCAAAAACTATCCAAAATATCTTTTTCTTTATTTTTCCATCGTAGAAAAATGCTACTGGAATTAAGAGAAAAGCAATTGCAATTAATAATCCCAATCCTACGCAACTTTCACCTATCCCTATGTGGTATCCATTTGCAATTATTGTTATCGGAGCACTATATACAATTCCTTTAAAAAAAACACTAAGAATTCCATACACTATTTTTGTATTAATTATAGTGAATAAAATATTTTGTTTAAGTATAACTATCAAAAGCAAAGGTGAAGCGAATATAGAATATAAAAAGAGAAAATAAAACTTTTTAATGTTCTTAATTCCAAATAATAACGATATAAGTGAAATTAAAATCAATGGTAAAATTATCAAATCAAATCTATATGTAAAAAACATAAATGATAAGAAAATTCTTAAATAAAGACTCAATAAAATAGATATTACAAATAAACTTACTCCAAAAATGACATCATTTCTTTTTATATCTATCTTAATATTTTTCTTTATATAAAAAAACCCAAAAATGGGCAACATTATAATCGGTATTATAACGTATGTTGAAGGATCTGTATCTGTAATTGTTAAATTTGTAAAACTTAACATGTATAATATAGATATTGCAATAAGTACTGCAAATAATATAAAACTCATCATTTTATTATACTTCAAATACAGCACCTTTTTTGTCCTCAGCCGATATAGGCGTCATCAAGTCTCAGCAGTTACTCTTGTCTTCACAGGACATTACTTATTTTCTCATATGTATATAAAAGTCTTTATGGTAAAAAACCTATATGGCAAAAAACAATAATAAAAAAAATTATAGGTACATAAGCCATACTGCAGATGTTTCTTTTTTTGCATACGGTAGAAATTATGAAGATTGTTTTAAAAATTCAGCAGAAGCAATGTTTAATTTAATGTTCAATCTAGAACAAATAAAAAAGAAAAAAATAAAAACTTATGAAATAAAAATATCAGATTCTGCAAAAACAAAAGAAGATCTTTTATGGTTCTTTTTGCAAGATATAATCTCTAAAACATATTCAGAAAATATATCAATATTCAAAGTTAAAAAAATATCTATAACTGAAAAATTAAATTCATATAAAATAACTGCTATATTGGGTTATTCTAAAAACTTAGACGCTGACAATTTTTTAATGGATGTAAAAGCTGTAACTCCACATAATTTAATCATAAAAAAGTATAAAGAAGGGCTAAGGTCTCGCGTAATTTTGGATATCTAAAGTTTTAAATATCAAAAAAACATATTAGTAATTACTGTGGAGTGACTTTATGGCATTAGATATAATTAAAAGACAGGAAATAACAGAAAAAACAGCTAGAATAGGAGCAAGGCTTACACGAAATCCTACAATACATGAATTACGTAAAATAATAAGTGAAGATAAAGATTCAATAATGTATATATTTTCAAAATCTAGTCTTATGCGTTTAGTGATAAATCCTGGTCTCGGGAGAACAGTTGGTCATGAGTTAGTTCATTTAAGCGTAAATACCTCATTTGCAGCTATGGAAAAGCCAGAATATTGGAATATGCCTGATAAAAGTGGCTGGACAGTAGGTCACGAAGCTGTAAGATCACATATAGAAGTTTCTAAAAAATTACTCGAAGATGATAACGCCCAATCATTAAGTATTAAAGATAACTCTGGCTTAAGTGTAGGTAAAGCACTTTATATGGCACATAAATCTCATTTAACTGAACTAGAGTTAAATAAAATTGAAGATTGGTTAAAATCATCAACAAATACTATTAATCCAATAAAAGCAATACAAAGACCTGAAGAACCTATACTTATAATGGAAGAACCAAAAGTTATTCCTGTTGTACAATCTCATGAAACTAAAAAACCACCTGAGATTATAGAAGTTGATGAAAAAGAAGAACAAAGAAAAGAAATACTAAAAGAGTTAAATAATCTAATTAAAAAAGGAGGAATTAACGCAGTTAGGGCTTCAATAAGTGTAGATAAAATATTTGCCAGTTATTTAGTATCAAATAATGTTGGTTTAGATATTCCAGTAACCTCTAAAGGCAGAAAAGTTGCACACTATATAGCCGCAGTATATCCTGATTTAGCAATAAAATTAATATCAAATCATGAAACCGCAAATATTACTGTTGATAGTACTATGTGGTCAGTAGCTCATGAAGCTGTTTTTTATAATAAGGAAGCTGCAAGATACGCAATGGATTCTTCATCTGATTTATGGGGTATATCTGATATTGATGGAAAATCAGTAGGACATGTTGCAGTCAAGTGTCACGAAGATATAGCTATGTTAACATTAGCACATACAAACTCTAAAAAATTACTTTCAGTAGAAGATGATCATAGAAGAACAGTAGCACACATAGGTTTGTACTGGTCAAGATTCTCAATAGGAGTTCTAGAAGATCCAGAATTATATAAAATGACTGATGATAGCAACAAACCTCTTATATTAGAAGCAGTAAGACTTCACAAAAGTTCGGCAGCAAAAGTTCAAAGATCTCCAAATAAGTATCTTTCAAACTTAGAACAACAACATGGCAAAGAGTTATTACACATACTCAAAGCTCAATTAATTTTGCATAAATAGTTTGTTTTAGTTTAAGATACCTAATTTTAAGCCAGGAGAGGGAATTGAACCCCCCTTCTCCGCTCTGCAGGCGGACGCATAGCCAATCTGCCATCCTGGCAATTAATATTTATATAAACTTTACAGTGATTTATCTTTATTTTTAGATAGGTATTTAAAGTATAAATATCTACATATTTAAATGGTGTGTAAATGAAACAAGCATTTGAAGTATTACCTAAAGACTTTGTATCTGGAACTTCTTATTTTAAACATAACGAAGAGTTAACATCAGCAATTCCTAAAATAACTAAAAATGGCGCAGTAGTTGTGATGAAAGATAAGGAATACTATGGAATTGTAGATGATAGAGCAGTATATCGTTCAACTCAAAAAATAAATAAGAGCACAAAAATAGGTTCATTTGCAGTTAAATTTCCACAGCTTGAAGATCAAACAAGTATTGACAAGGCAATTTATCTATTTTATACATCACAAGCAAAAGCACTTCCTTACATTTCAAATAAAAAAGTTTTAGGTATAGTAAAAAGAGAAACAATACTCAAGGCAATACTATCACTCCATTTAACATCTAAACTTCGTGTTAAGGATATAATGTCCTCACCAGTAATTGCAGTTGATACTTCTTCTTCGATATCTAACGCAAAAGCATTCATGCAAAAAAATAAGATAAACCGAGTTGTTGTAACATCAAATGGAAAAACTGATGGCATTTTAACTTATAGAGATATAGTAAAAAATACGATTGCAGTTCCTAAAAAACCTACAAAAGGATCAAAACCTACTAATATATCAAAAGCTTCTGTTGAATCTATATACTCACAAAATCCATTTACAATAAATTACAATGAAAGAGTAGATGATGCATTACGTTTGATGATAGAAAGAAATATTTCATCAATTTTGGTTAACAGAAGCGATAAAACTGTCGGTGTACTTACAACAAAAGATGTTCTTGAATCTCTTGTTAAAAGTTCTGGAATAATTTCAGATAACATAGTGATATTCGGTTTAGATACATATACTAAAGAATACGAATCTGAAATAAGAGATGAACTAGAAAAAATGTATGACAAGATAGAAAAATTCCATAAAATAAACGTTGAACATATATCTCTCAATGTCAAAAGACATAAAAGTAAAAACTATGAGTTACATATGAGAGTGTGGTTAGGAAAAAGAGGCGTCATATCTCATGGATTAACTGGTTTTTCACTAGATAAAACACTTTCCGAATTGATTAAAACAGTTTACGATACAATAAAAAAGAAAAAAGAAATAATCTATATGAAAAAAGAAACATTAGGAAGATATGATGAAGAATAAAAAAACATTAAAACTTCAATCAAGTTTTGAGTTATTGGTAACTCTTTCAATAGGTTTGGCGATACTACTCCCTATTGTAATTATTGCCTTTATTCAATTATCTAATGCTAATGTTTCTATAAGTTCAATACAATCACAACAAGCAGCATCAAAGTTAGCAAGTGTTGCTACAACAATAGCGTCACAAGGTCCTCCTGCAAAACAACTAGTACAAATACAGGTACCTCCAGATGTAGAAAATATCTATGTGGGAACTGAACAAAATGGTGTTGGGCATATAATAATATTTGTTGTTAGAGCTTCAAATGGTCCTAGTTATATAACGGAGTATACTCCAACTAATGTTAGCGGTAATTTAGGTGGCATAATAAATCCAGGAACATACTTAGTAAACTTAACTGATGAATCAACATGTCCCTCAAATCCTTCATTTAGTTGTGTTTTTATGACCCCTGTAGTTTGAAGATTTGATGTTATGACTTTAAAGATGCAAATAGCTTTGGAATTCATGATTCTTTTTGCATTTATAATGGTAATTTTTCTTTTTATGTTTGCATTAATTGCAACACAAAGAGGTTCAATATCTAATCAACAAACTTACTCTCAATTACAAGTAATAGCTCAAAATATCGCACAACAAATAAACTTTGCAGAGATTTCTGGAACTGGTTATAGTTACAATACTAGTCTTTACAGTACTATCGGAGTTCCAATATACAATATATCAATAACAAAAAGCGGAATAATAGTTGTTGATTCAAAAATCAATACACAAGTGATAAGTGGAATTGCTTATGCAAATTCAAATAATATAGAAACTCCATCTTATTTATCAAATAATACTATCTTTATACAAAACTATCTAGGTCAAATTTGTGTTGACGTTTCTTGTTATCAAATAAACAACTTGCCATCTAAAATATCCACTTCTTCGTCACAAGCAACATTGAATGGAAAGTCTGGTTATCTTGTAAATGCTACTGTTCTTAATACATCTGGTTCATATTCTTACAACTCTTTAATTGGTTTTTCTACAACAATAGGAAACTTTTCTAAGTATGCAGTTTCAACAAACTTTACTAATAAATATGGAACTGCAAATGTTTTTGTATCTAGAAATGGTCCTGGAGGTACTGCAATAGTACGTGCAACAGGTTTTTATGGCGGAAATGGAATGATTGAAAATCTAACTCAATGGTTTCCACTAAACTTAAACTCAGGAAATTATATTTATGATTTAAGTGGTTACAATGGTGTTGCTACTTTAGTAAACGCTTCTTGGGCTGAACCTAATTATGTAACAAACTTTCAAGGAAATAGCTACATAAAAATACCTTCGTTAACATTACCTTCATCTTTTTCAATGGGTCTTTGGGTTTATCCTTATGAATCTGCAAATGAAGTACTTTTTGGACAGAATAGTACAACATCGGGAAGTTTTTCAATAAGTACATTAAACTATAACTATAACAATCAATTCATGTTAGACATTCAAGGTTTTGGAAATGTCCTTTTTGGTTCCTATGTTCCTAATACTTGGTCATTCATAGGATTAAGTTATGATGGCTCAACAAAAAACATCTCTACTTATGAAAACGGAGTTCTTTTAACTTCAAATACAATCACACAAACACTTCCAACTTCTTTACCTATTTATCTAGGTTACTCTACACAAAATCCTGGATTTTCTTTCTTTACTGGTAAGTTATCAAACTTTCAATTATACGCAAGTAAGTTGTCTCCAGATCAAATGAATCAATTAACAAACTTTGGCATTGAAACTCCTCCTACTACATCTGTAAATAGTATCATTTGGATGCCCATGGACGGCGATTTGAATAATTATGCGGGAAGTAATTACAATATTTTTACATCTGGTTCAGTAGGTTTTTCAAGTCCTAATCTAAACACAAATACAAATACAAATCAAAGTGGTATTCTTACTGCATCATTTAATGGAATAGACTCATCAATAA
>JAJZKH010000030.1 GCA_021850955.1 Microcaldota archaeon | reverse complement strand
AATACGTATTTAGAGGATAGGAAGCAGTAAAATAAACTAAAGTAATGAAAGACTATTTAAGAATTGTTACTCATTTAATATTAAGAAGGGGTAATATGGTTAAAAAATATGGGCCTTCCCGTGGCACCATTTATATGGGTGTCCTTCCACCACAACCATACTGATTTTAACTCGCTATCATATTATTAATTATAAATTCAGGATTGTACTTCATCAAATCGTCGTAACCTTCTCCTACTCCAAAAAATAACACAGGTACACTAGTTTCACTCAGTATTGAAAGAGTGTTTCCTCCTTTTGCATCACAATCTAATTTAGTTAATATTACACCGTCAAGTCCCACTGTTTTATTAAACTCAGAAACTTGTTCTAATAATGAGTTTCCTGTTATACTTTCTCCGACAAATATTTTAATATCAGGATTTGTTATTCTTACAATTTTTTTGATTTCTTCCATTAAGCTTTTGTTTGTTTCTTGTCTTCCTGCGCTGTCTATTAATACAACATTAATATGATGTGCTTTTGCATGAGCCACTGCATCAAATGCTACACTAGCAGGATCTGCACCGTACTTTCCCTTTATAACTCCAATATGTAAACGTTCTGCATGTATTGCCGTTTGTTCTATTGCAGCTGCACGGAATGTATCGCTTGCAGATAATACAACTGAAAATGAGTTTTTGATAAACATATTAGCAAGCTTTGCCATAGTTGTTGTTTTCCCAGCTCCATTAGGACCTATAAAAAGTATCTTGAATGGTTCTCCAGAATTTTTCTTAGATTTGGCTAATTCAAGCAAATCAATATCTGATCTTTTTTCTAATATTTTTTGTATTGATGATCTTAGTACATTACTTATCTGTGTGTTTATATTTTTTGAAGATATTTTATTAGATAATAAACCAATTTTAATATTGTCAAGTATTTTTTCTGCTGCATCAAAGTTTACATCTGACTCTAAAAGTGACATTTTTAAATCTTCTAAAAATGGTTCTATATCTGATTCTTTTACAGAAACCTCTTTTGAGAATACACCACGTAATCTAGTACCAAAAGACACCTTTGGTTCTTCTTGTTGAGTTTGTGGTTTTTTATCAACCTTTTGTATTTGAGGTTTTTGAACTTCTGTTTTTATTGGTGTGATTTCTTCAGATTTTTTAGGTTGTTTTTCCTCTTTTATTTCTGGTTTTATTATGTTATTCTTTTCTATTGAATGTTCTTCTTTTAAAGGAGTAGTTTTAATAGGTTCATTTATTTTTGAAATGCTTTCTGATTTTTTATCAGATATTTGCTCATGAACATTAATTTTTGGTTCTTCTTTTTGAGTTTTGTTTATATGAGTAGTATCTTTTTTCTCTGTTATTACTTCTTTTTTTAGAGGTTCTTGTTTTTTAATCTCAACGTTATTATCTAAATTTTCTGGTTTTTCTGCTTTAGATGTGTCCGGAGTTACATTATTGTCAGTAGTTGTTTTTTCTTGAGTTTGTTCTTCTTGTACCTCTGTTAACTCTTCTTCTTTTTTACTTACAGAGTTTATGAACTTTGAGAACTTCTTTTTAAGACCTTCAAACATTTTTTATACCTTGTTTAGAGTTTTTTTACAGTTACTGCTGTTGTAATGATTCTAATTTATACATAACATCTATTAACTCGCTTTGTAATTTGCTTTTTTCAGAGAGTAATTTTTTAAGAACTTCCTCTTGTTTCTTTTTATTTAACTCTATGAACTCTTTAGCCTGTGCAACTGTTTTTTCAATTAAGTATCCTGCTCCGACATAAGTAAGTGTTGTTTTATTGTTTGTTATCTCTCCTTCCATGTATACGCCAGGGCCTGTATTAATTAGTGTTTTACTTTTCTCAGCTGTTGTTGCTTTTTCTAAGGCTTCTACTCCCTTAAGTATTGCATCTATTGACATAGTATATGTAGAAATTTGATTTTCTAAAACTTCATACTGTTGAGAATAAACGTTTTGTAAGTACCTCAACTGATTTATTGCATCACGTGTATATGCGTTGTTGTCTTTATTTTCCGTTTGAGTTATTTTTGCGTCTGACATTTTATTACCTTTTTATTACCTTTTTACTATTAAATATATAAACAGTATAAAATTACTTAGCAATTATTTAAAGCCTTTTTCAAAGGATTGATTGCTTTTTATATATAGCAATTATTCTAAATCTAAGCCGTCTTGTATACTCGCCATTTCGTACCCAGATGTACTTTTACCGAAAAGAACTCCATTTGAGTTTGCAACAACTGATATTCCAATACTCAATGAACCTAGATTTGCAGTTGATTGTGAAATAGATTTTGATATTGATTTTAATGATTCAAACTCTTCATCTGATACATTATTATTAACAACAAAACCTTTGTTTGTTAGTATGTTGTGAGAACCTACTGTTTTATATCCTGCAATTTCCAGTTGCATTACCTCTACATCAAAAACGTCTTTTATACGTTTAATATCTTTTTCTTTATAATCAGTATTAACAATTGCAATTTTATCATTAACAAGGATATTGTTGCCTATTGCGTTTAAGTCACTATCGAGTATTTCAATATGAATATCTTTTAAGTTTTCTTTAAAATGTCTTAGCTCAGATTCATAAATAGAGTTAGAAAGAAGAACTCCGTTTTTATTTGCTCTTCCAAATAAACCAATTAGATCTGAACCAGCAGCTGTAAGATGTACTGGAGTTAATAACAATGCTTTTTCAAATAACTCAAAATCAGATTTTTTAAGTTTTGAACCTGTTACACATATAGAATCAGAAACAATGCAGTATGCACCTACAAACTCATCGCCGTGTACAGAAAATTGACCTATACCCATATTTTAAAACCTACATTTGAGGTTTTTCTTCAGAAGTTTTTGTTTGCTTTTTTTGTTTTGGTTTTTCTTCTTTTTGCTTTTCTTCCTTTGGTTTCTCTTCTTTTACTTGAGATTTTTCCTTTTCAACTGTTTTCTTTTCATCTTGTTTTTTTGCTTGCTCTTTCTCTTGTTTAGGCTTTGTCATAGTTTGAGTAGGTTTTAATCTTGATTTCTTAACTTCTGGAGTTAAATCCACTTTTACATAATCTGCTTCTTTTGTTATAACTATTGTTACTGGAAGCATCTTTTTTGCTACATCTTGCATAAGATAGCCATTAAGCTCTCCTGATAATCTTATTGAGTCATAATCAGACTTTGTATATCTAGCTATATCTTCTTTTAAATATGATACAGCTCTCTTTAATCTTCTTGATTCGTGTATCTTTACTAGTTTTTTTCTTAATGCAAATGTTTTTGTGATTTGTGTTGCCATTAGCTCAACCCTTTAATCCTAACTTTCTTCTTCTCCAGTCTCTTTGGAATCTGTTGAACTGAACCTTACGGTGAGTTCGTAATACAGCTAGAACAGGTATTCTTCTGTTCTGCTTTAATTTTTTTCCAAGCATTTGTTTTTTCTTAGCTGATTTTTTGCCCATTTTAAAACCTTCTTATTTGTGTTTAAACTCTATTTTTGGTTCTGGTCTATATGTTAGTTTTGCCAGTATACCCTTTAATTGTTCATCCGTTAATTTATTTATTAATCTGTTACTTTGTGCCATGTTTATTATTAAATTTATAAGCTGATCATAAAGCTCTCTGTTCGATATCCTTACATTCATTAAACGTTCATATGCTTCGTTAGTTGTAAACTTCTTTGCTAGTTCCCTTTTTTGTTGTTCAATTTGCATTGCTTTCATACGTCGCGAGAGCTCTTTTCTCATTTTATCTTCATTTGGCTCTTGCCCTTCTGACAACCTTAAGCACCTTCCTTTATTACCTCTCCTGCTAGCTTATCTAAAAATGAACGGCCTTTTGGAGTTATTTCTCTTCCAGAAGTTGTCTTTTTAACATATCCTATTTTTTCTAATGCATCAAATGCATCCTTTATTATACTGCCTCCTGCTTTTACAGTATGTCTTCTGTGTACCACATGCCTCTTTCTATTGCTGTATTTTGATCTTAGACGTGAAATTCCTATATGTCCGTTTAAATATGTTTGTCTTAAGATTGACGCACATCGTATATACCAAAAATCTTCATCTGCAGGTACTCTTTCTCGTCCTGCCCCTGATTTAACATAATCTAAGTATCCTGGCTTCTCTATTCCTGAGCCTTTTAATTTTTCTGCGGCTTTTTCTATTAATTTTGAACCGTCTGCTTCAAGTACATTTGACATTTACTCACTCTATCTTTTAAATATATTAAGTGTTAAAATAACATAAATATTTACTAACAAAAATATATAAAGTAATAGCATAGAAAATAAGTACATTTTTCTATACAATTTTAATATTTGTAATAAAGAGGTTTATATACTTTTTTGTTTAAATAATATCTATCTCTTCTTAAAGCGTGGATTTAATGAAACTAAATGTAATTGAAGACGAAACAAAAAGTATGATTATAGAGCTAATTGATGCTGATCGAGGAATAGCTGACCTAATAAGGGACAAGCTTGCTGAAAAAAGCGATATTGAGTTCGTAAGTGTAGTTAAGACTCACCCAGACGTAGGTCAACCTAGATTAGTTGTTAAATCTAGCAAGAATGCAAGAGCATCCATATTAAAGGCACTTGATGAAGTAAGCGAAGAAATAGATGAGTTTGCAAAGCAACTACCAAAGCATAAAAAATAATGATTTTTAACTACTTACAAGATTTTAATGGGTTTTATAGATTTTTTTAGGAGAAAAGAAGTAATCTTTAAAGGACCTAGAAAAAATATAGTTGTAAATGAAGATAAAAAGTACAAAACATTAAAGTTCAACGGAGTTGTCCAAACCCGTATTAGTAAAAATTCTATTTTTTCAGGAGAGTACTGGGACTTATTTCCGCCGTTATGTTATGCTTTTGAAAAACCTAATATTCTTATGATAGGATTAGGTGGAGGCGCAATATTAAAAGAAATCGATATGTTATTTCAAAATGTTAGAGTAGATATTGCAGAGGTAAATCCAGAAATAATACGCATTTATAAAGAGTTTTTTCAAGAAAAAATATTAAAAAATACATCCAGCATATATAACAAAGATGGCTTCGATTTTGTAAAAGAAAAAAACTCTAGTTATGATTTAATTATTTTAGATGCCTATGACGTTGATAAGATACCTGAAAAATTTCTTACCGAAGAATTTATAATAAATTCACATAAAGCACTTAAGGAAAACGGGATATTAGCAATAAATTGCATAGACACAATGAGATTTGATGGTAGTGAAAACATATTTTTAAATTACTTAAATAAATTTTTTGAGGTTTATTCTCTGGGTTCAGGATTTATGACTGCAAATAAAATAGTAATATGTTTTAAAGAAAGATCTTCTTCTAGTAAAACACTAGAAAAAATAAATGATAATTTAATGAAAAATAAAAGTACAAGATTTTTATTAAATGTTTATCTTAATGTTGCTCGTGAAAATAATAAATAGTGTCTAAATAACTTTACATTGTTATTTAATAATGGAGTTTGGCTTATTTTCAATCCCGGGATTAAAAGCACCTGCGCTTAACGGTGAAGCAGAGTGGCTGAATACTGAAAAAATAGATCTTATTAATTTAAAACATAGAGTAGTAATACTTGATTTTTGGAGTTATTGTTGTATAAACTGTATACATATGCTTCCTGTTTTAGAAAAGATAGAAAATAAATATCAAAATAAAAAGGTAGTGATAATTGGTATACATTCGCCAAAGTTTAAGACAGAAAAAAATAATGAAAATGTATTAGAAGCTATAAAAAGATATAGAGTTAAACACCCTGTAGTTTTAGACAAAGATATGAAAATTTGGAAAAGTTATGGAGCTGGAGGTTGGCCTACTTTTGTGATAATAGATCCAAATGGAAAGATATCTGCAAAATTTTCAGGAGAAATACCATATAAAAACTTCGAAAAAGGATTAGATGCAATAATTAAAAAATACCCTGAAAGTAAATTTGCTAAAACAAAGTTCTTACCGAAATTTAAAAGATTTGAAAATAAATCTTTTTTAAACTATCCTGGAAAAATTGATATAAATAAAAAAACTCAAGACATAATAATATCTGATTCTGGAAATAATAGAGTAATTATTTTAGATAAAAATGGAAAAATATTACATAATATTGAAAGCAATAACAAAACATTTAAAACTAATACAAAAAACAAAGTTTCATTTAATATGCCGCAGGGAGTTTGTTGGATAAACGAAAAAGAAGCCATGATTGCCGATACTGGAAATAATGTAATTAAAAAGATAAATTTGGAAAGTAATGTAGTTTCTTTAGAAGCAGGAACTGGAGAGCTGGGAAGAAGATTTAAAGTAAATGAAGAACATATTGCAACTAAAGCAAAGTTAAGTTCTCCGTGGGATATTGCAATTTACGAAAATGAACTTTTGATAACTATGTCAGGTTCTCATCAAATACTGAAATACGACATGGAAAGTACAGTTTCACATTTTTCAGGAACTGGTAAGGAAGATTTAGAAGACGGAACCTTGACCAACTCTTATTTCGCACAACCAAGTGGGATATCTGTTTTTAAAGATAAGATTTATACCGCTGATAGCGAATCTTCTAGCATTAGGTCAATTTCAATTAAAAATAACTTTGTAAGCACAGTTGTTGGATCTGGTTTATTTGTTTTTGGAGATAAGACCGGAAAAGTCCAAGAAACTCTTTTACAACATCCTGTAGGGGTTTGTGCAGTAAATAATGGAGTTTATGTTGCCGATACCTTTAACAACTCAATAAAATATATTGATTTTAAAAAAGATAAGTCATATCAGATAATTTCACAAAATGAAAAAAGTGTTTGTAATATAAACGATCCAGAATGTGATACATTGGGATTATTTGAGCCAAACGATGTAAAAATTAATGGAAATTATTTGTATATTTGCGATACTAACAATCATCTAATAAGAATGTTTGATATTAAAAAGAGAATTTTAAAAACAGTTAAAATAAAAAAATAATTATTAAAAATCAAAGTAAGGTTTGATCTGATACTTCTACTTCTGTAACATTTTGTATTCCTTTTAGTTTTTCTTCTATTGCTGTGCTTCCTTCTTCGTCTGTGTGTACAAACATTACTTTTATTACCTTTATTCCAAAAGCAACATCTTCTAATTGTATGCTTTTAGGTTTTAGATCTGAGACTATTTTGTCTCTTACTTCAATTTCTTTTCCTGTTTCTGCGTATACTTTAAAAATTGTAGCTACATCTGCCATTAAGGTCCCTCAAATTCGCATGCTTTGCATTTATATTTAGTATGATTCAAACGACACTCATCGCATCTTACAATATCCTCTTTGTTACAAGATGGACATTTAAATAAAACATATCTATCAGTAAGTCTACCACATGAGGTACATATTTTTCCTAGCCTTGTCATAATATCACAATGAATCGAGCAAGCTATATATTAACTAACTCATAAATTATAATGTGTTTAATAAATAAAAGTATATAAAGTATTCGTTTGGACATGTGGCGTAACTTGGATAGCGCATCGGCTTGCGGAGCCGAGGGTTGCGGGTTCAAATCCCGCCATGTCCG
>JAJZKH010000029.1 GCA_021850955.1 Microcaldota archaeon | reverse complement strand
CTTTTGGAAGATTAATTTTATTCAGATTTTTTGTTTGTATGCCGAATACTTTATGGGAAGAGTTCAAGAATTGAATAGTATTTACTCCAAATAAATTTGCGTTAAGAGGAAACATTCTAGATAAATAATAACAAATATTTTTTAATGAGTTATCATCATTTGATAAGAATACAACAGATGACTCTAGAAATATACACATGTGTAAATAACAAAAAAGCAATATATTATTTTTTAAACTTAAATCATCAAATAATATTTCAGTTTGTATATAATTTTCTTTTTTATCTTTTGATAAAATTTTTGATAAAAAGTTATTCATCGCATCACAATATATTTACTAAAGTATAATATCATATACTATAATACAACAAATTGCTTTTTATACCTTTTGAATGTATAGCAATATAATAAATTTAATTAAAGTTAACAAAATTGTAACAGGTATAATAGGATTTATAAAGTTTTGTTTACAATAATAGGTATGATTAAATGGTAAGGAAGGAAAAAGATGATGATGAAATATGGCTTATGAGGAGAATACTCAGTAAACCTAATTATGCAGTTCTCAAATTATTGATGGTTAAGTCGCCAAGAACTACAAGAGAACTTTATAATATGTTGGGTAAAAGTTTTACAAGAAAAACACTTATACTCACATTGAGAAATTTATCTATGTCTTTGAATGTACTGCAACCTACACATATTAGAACTGAGAGAGGTTATGATTTAGGTTATAATATAAACCCTAAATTAAAAGAAGTAATTAAAAATCTTGAAAAGTTTGAAAAAACGTTAGAGAATATGACAGGAGCAAAAGGCAAGCAGTAAATAAATTTTATTTTTATTGGATTAGTGGATAATATGATAGTGGGCAAACCATACTTAATAAGTGAAATAACAAAATGCACCCCTACAGTAACATCATTTAAGTTTAAAGCAGAAGATGGAACAAGTATAGATTTTGTTCCAGGAATGTTTGCTATGGTAGAGTATAGAAATGAAGGTACAGGAGAAAGGATTTCAAGAGCCTTTTCAATAGCAAATGCACCTCCAAGCAGCACCTTAGAGTTCTTAATATCATTAATACATGGAAAGTTCACTAGTAAGTTAGATACCGCAAAGGTTAATGACAGATATTATATATCTGCTCCATATGGTCAGTTCAAGTTTGATGTTAATAATAAAGATAAGTTATTGTTTCTAGCTGGTGGTACTGGAATAGCTCCTTTTATGTCTATGATCAAACATATTGAAGGCATTAAGGCAGAAACTAATTGCAAGGTTATCTATAGTGTTAAGTTCCCCGATGAAATAATACAAAAAGAAGAGCTAGAAAGGTTTAAGCAGGATTTAGACATTGAAACTATAGTAACAGTCACTAGACCAAAGGAAGGCGATGGATGGACTGGAGAAAAAGGACACGTTGATGCTACAATGATACAGAAATACGTTCCGGATTTTAAAGATAGAGTAAGTTATATTTGTGGACCACCTGCTTTCGTAAAAGCACTCAAGGCCGCTTTAGTAGGACTAGGAGTAGATGAAAAGGAAATAAAAGCAGAGATGTGGGGAGAGTAAAGCTTACGGCTTACTTGACCACTAAAACTTTTTTTTACATATAGTTTTAATAATTTAATACTTAATATTACTTTAATTGTGATGATTCCATAGGGACAAAAAATCTAGTAGTAAGTTTAGAGAAGCACATTGAACTGCTTAGCTCTATAAATCCTATTAATGAAGATATTGATTCATTTAATGATAGTATTAATGAGTTACTAAACAAGATTAATGATGCAGGAATAGATTCAGAAAGCTCATATTTTAACCAGATAAACCTACTTTTTGGAACGATGAATAAGATAGGTGCTAAAAAGGCCCAAAAATTTAATTTAATATACAATGGTCTCAAAGTAAAACACATTAAAAATGGAAAAAAGAAAAGGCTACGAGTAGTTACTGCAGATATTAAATATAAAACACAAGAAAATTTAGAAAAGTCAGAGACTACTCAACATTCTAATGTAGTTGATTTTAAAGTACTGAAAAGATCTAAGGATGATAAGGAAGAGCTTCACGTACCACCTGTACCTAAAAAGAAAGCAGGTTCGATTAAAAAAGTTATTTTTGGTGTATCTTTGTTTGCAATGCCTATAATTGCAGGTAGAATAGGAATACCGCTATACTATGGTTACCCCCTAATACCGACTTATACCCAAGTAGGTGAAATGTTCAATAATAAAACACACTCATTAGAGTATGAAGTTATTGCTAAAAAACAAAAAGATGTTACGTGGATAGGATATGAATTAAATGGGTTAACAAACAAAGGGTGGTGGTACCAAGAATCATTAACCAATTATGGCAATGATAAATTCAACTTAATTTATAATGTATATGACAAGAATACAAAGTTGATTTACGAAGGAGCTGTAGATTTTTCTAAAAAAGTAAATGAAAATGATAAGATTAAAATGCACCTAAGTATCTCAAAAGGCAGGGTAAGTATGTTTGCCGAAGATCTTAATAATGGTGGAACTGCAGAGATTTCATTTAATGCAGTAGGAGATATTTTTTCTGGAAGTGAAAATAAAGGACAGTTCACCGGCCTTATGACAGAGACTTACTCGGAACTTAACTTTAAACCACAACAATTAAGCTACCAATCGTATGTTAATATGTCCAAAAAACAAGTAGATGGTTTAGTTTTTGAAGATAGATTTGTTGCTATTCCTACATTTACAAATGAGATGTGGAGATTATCTTACACCGGTTTAAATAAATCTCAGTTCAAAGATTTTCTAGTCCCAGTTTCTACCTCAGCTGAAATGATTCATTTAAATAAAACGTATGTTGATAGTAGTTCGAACTTTTTTATTACTACAGGACAAGATATTTATCAGGATAATCCACAGTAAAGATATAGTTCCTTGATTTTAAAGATTTTTTAATTACTTTTACTTTGTTAAATTGTTTTTTATTAATATTTAAATAGTTTTTTAGTTTAGAGTGTATTGTGTTTACATGAAACATGAAGAGTTTATTGAGAAGAGAATTAAACATCATAAAAAAATGATAGAGGCACTTAATGCACATAAAGCAATGATCTCAGGAAAAGCTCCAAATAAACATATTGAAAAAGCTTATAAAGATTTAGATAATTATGAGTTAGTCCTTAGGAAAAAGAGGGCTAAAAAATAAAAGGTGTAATTTATGCAAGTATATGTAGAAAAACAGAAATGTACAGGTTGCTCACATTGCCATGATGTTTGTCCAGTGGGAGTTTTTGAGATGAAGAATAGAGATGGAAATGATGTTAACACAGATTCTGCTCCTGCTAATGCACAATGGAACGGAACTGTTGATAAAACAGTAAAGGATAAATGGTCAGGTAAAGATGATGGACATAATCACTTTGCAAACTCAAACGATGGAAAATCAGGAGGAATCTCAGTTGCAGTAAATGGACCTTCATGTATATTGTGCCAAGCATGTTTAGTGCAATGTGAAGGAGAATGCATAGTAATAAATGATGAAGCTGGAAGTACTTACCACTCTGTTTACGAGTAAAGATTTATTTTTTAACTTTTTTTAAACTTTTAAAATTCACTACTTTTATATATTTTAACACATAAAAACAATTATGGATGATAAATATATAACAAAGGAAGTAGAGCAAAAAATACGCAGTTATTGGGAAGTTAATGAAATAAATAAATTTAAGAAGAATGGAAAACCAATTTTTGCAATAGATACGCCTCCTCCAACAGTTTCAGGATTTTTACATGTAGGACACGTATTTTCTTACTCACAGGCCGATTTTGTAGCTAGATATAGAAGAATGAAGGGCTATGATGTTTTTTATCCGTTTGGTTTAGATAACAATGGATTGCCAACTGAAATTTTAGTTGAAAAGAAAAATAATGTGTTATCTGAAAAGGTAGGAAGAGAAAAGTTTATCGAACTTGTTGAAAATAGCATAAAAGAGTACGAAGAGCTTTATGTAAATATATGGAAAACATTAGGAGTCTCTGTAGACTGGTCATATTTTTATACAACTATAAGCAAAGATGTACAACACATATCTCAGTACTCGTTTATTGAACTTTATAAAATGAATAGGGCTTATAGAAAGGAAACCCCAACTATATGGTGTACTAAGTGTAAAACTGCACTTTCACAAATGGAACTGAAAGATAAAATGCTTAACACAAAATTTGTTAAGATTAAGTTTGCAGATGATGTGATAATTGCTACAACAAGGCCTGAACTTCTTCCTGCTTGTGTAATAATATTTGTCAACCCAGATGATAAAAAAAATGCAAAGCTAGTTGGAAGAAAAGTGAAGGTTCCTATATTTGGACAGGAAGTTGAGATTAAAACAGACAGAAGAGTGAATCCTGAAAAAGGAACTGGCGTTGTAATGTCATGTACATTTGGTGATTTAACTGATATTGAATGGTACAAGGCATACAATTTACCGTTAAAGATAATAATAGATGAAAAGGCTAACATGATACACCCTCATTTTAAGGATATGAAGGTGCGTGATGCAAGAAAAGCTATAATAGAGGAGTTAAAAGAAAAGGGCTTTTTGATAGAAGAAAAAGATATAGAACATACAGTGAATGTGCACGAAAGATGTGATACTGAGATAGAGTTCTTGGTAAAGAAACAGTGGTATATAAAATACTTAGATTTGAAGGAGAAACTAATAGAACTAGGAAATCAATTAAACTGGAAACCAGAATATATGAAAGTAAGATATGATAACTGGGTAAATGGATTACAATGGGATTGGTCCATATCTAGACAAAGATATTATGGAATACCTTTCCCTGTCTGGTACTGTAAAAAATGTAATGAGCCCATATTTCCTGAAAAAGAGGATCTTCCAGTAAATCCATTAAAGGATATGCCGAAAAAACCATGTAAGAATTGTGGTTCTACAGAGGTATACCCTGAGGAGGATGTATTAGACACATGGGCGACATCATCATTAACGCCTTTGATAAATAAAAAATGGAGTTTGAGTAATGAGATAAAGTATGATATTTACCCGATGTCATTAAGGCCACAGGCACATGACATAATATCTTTTTGGTTGTTCACAACTGTAGTTAAGTGTTACTTGCATACAGGAAAACTCCCTTGGAAGGATGTTATGATATCTGGACATGGGCTAGACTCAAAAGGAAAACCTATGCATAAATCAGTAGGCAATATAGTAGAACCAATGCCAATGATAGAAAAATATGGAGCTGATGCACTCAGATACTGGGCTAGTTCTTCTAAATTAGGAGATGAGGCATTATTTCAAGAAAAGGATTTGATTACAGGTTCAAGAATGGTAAATAAATTATGGAATGTAGCAAAGTTTACATCTAAAATAAAAAGTGATAATACAGAAGTAAATAATTTATTTGATAAATGGATTCTCTCTAAGTTAAATGATACAATAAAAAAAGCAACAGATATGTTTGACCAGTATAATTATGCTGGAGCTAAAAGAGAAATAGAGGCATTTTTCTGGAACTTTACTGACAATTACATGGAGTATATTAAACATAGGGTTTATAACAACATAGACAGCCCAGGATATGTATTGAACAAGGTATTCTTATCTATAATTAAACTATTTGCGCCTTATATGCCATATGTAACAGAAGAAATTTATCAAAATTTATATAAAATACAAGAAAAGAAAAGCTCTATACATTTAAGTGATTGGCCTGTTTTCGAAGAAGAATTATTTGATAAAAAATCCTTAGAAAACGGTGAGGAGATTTCAAAATTAATAAATTATATAAGAGCGTGGAAGCATGATAACAAACTTGCCTTGAACGCTGAAGTAAAAGAGGTAATAATAGAGGGAGAGATAGATAAAGGATACTTAAATGATATAAAGGGCATAATGAAAATAAATGAGATAAAATTAGAAAAAGCTAATTTAGATGTACCAGAGACACATTTCAAAGTTACGATAAATTTATAGCTTCAGGATTTGCATTTAAATATGTAACTTTTAATTATTGGACATTTTACTTTATATAATAAGTATTTAGTAATAACAATACCCTTATAAATATTGCTGATAAATATATAGTTTAATATAGACAAGCTAAGCGTGTTTTTCTTTTAGCTTTGTATTATAAAAATGACACATTAATTTATTGTGATTTAATGGCAAGGATGCATACTAAAAAAAGAGGAAAATCAAAATCAAGAAAGCCAGTAGTAGAGATGGGAGTTCACCCTAAAGAAGTTATGCCAAAGGAAGAGGTAGAGGAAAAAATATCAGAATACATTAAAAAAGGAATTGAGCCTAGATTAATAGGCCAGTACTTAAAGGATAAACACAAAGTACCATACATAAAACAAGTTTTAGGCAAGAGATTAACGATAGTGATGAATGAAAAAGGCTATGAGCCAGAATTTCCTCAGGATTTAATGGACTTAATGAAGAGAGCGGTAAATGTAAGAGTACATTTATCAAATAATAAACAAGATGTTCACAATAAACTTAGATTAAACAGAATAGAGTCTAAGATTTGGAGATTAACTAAATATTATAAAAAGGAGGGCAGGCTTGATAAGGATTGGAAGTATGATCCAGAAAAAGCAGCACTTATTGTAAAGAGATGAATTGATGGCAACAGGAAAAGGATTAGAAAATTGGAAGGCCAAAAAATGGTTAAATATATACACTCCTGAGTTGTTTGGAAAAAATACGATAGGGGAGATGCCAATCAATGATGAAAAGAATGCTCCTGGAAGAATGATCAAAGTGAGTATGTCCTGGATAACAAATAATCCTATGCACTCGTTTATGGTGGTAGGATTAAAGATAAATAGTGTCAATGGAAATGCAGCACATACACAATTAAAATATTTAGAACAAACATTCAGTTATTTACACTCATTTGTAAAAAGACACGGAAGTGTTATTTACACAATAGATAAATTAACCGATAAGAATAACTCAGGTATTATAATAAAACTTATTGCAACAACAAATACAAGAATAACAACAAAGAAAAGAATGGCAATAAGAAAAGAGTTATCTAACTTCTTGAAGGAACATGTCCAGAGTACAGATAAAGAAACTGTAATAAAGGAGATGGTAGATGGTTCAATTCAAAAGGAAGCAATTAAAAAAGTTAGTAACATAACTCCACTTACAAGATTAGAGATAAAAAGAGTAGAGTTATAATCAAATAAGTAAAGATTTTAAAAATAGAACTAAGAATAATTAACGTTTAACTTCAAATTCCTTTGATTTTGACGTTGTTTTTTAAGTCTCTCCTTTTCTTTTAGTAATCTTAACTCTTGTTTATGGTCTTCTTTTAATTTTTCCTTTAGGAATCTTAATAGTACAACTGCGTTGTTGTGTTTTTCTTTTGATGAGTAAACTAAAGTAATGTCATCCTTCTTTGATTTGTTAATTATTACTCTGACATACTCATTAGCTTCTAATTCTTTTCTGTATTTTTTTTCGAACTGAGTCCATCTATTAGGATCATGAAGAAACCAAGTACGTAGTTCTTTACTAGGGGCAACATCTCGTATCCATGAGTCTATATTGGCAGTACTTCTTCTAACTCCTCTGGGCCATAACCGATCAATAAGAATTCTACGCCCATCGGTAATGCTTGATTTTTCATAAATTCTTTTTATGCCAAGCAACACAAAATCACATATAAGAATAGTAGAGTATATTTAAATAATTTATGTTAGGCAATATTAAATAGGAGTATATATGTTCATAGACGAAATAGCATATGTTTTGT
>JAJZKH010000028.1 GCA_021850955.1 Microcaldota archaeon | reverse complement strand
GAGAGTAGGTGAGATGAAAGGCACATTATGGAACAAGGAACTGTCGTTGCTAATGAAAGATGTTCCGGATTATAATACAATTGCAAACTACGTCACTGAGAAAATAATAAGTAATGGGCTAAAATAGATAGTAGCATAAGTGAATAAATAAAATATTATAAAATTTAAAGATCGATTTTTAAAATAGAAAGCTATTTAAATAAATTAGTTATTATATTGTAGTAAGGTATATATATCTAAAAATGCACGAATATATTGGTAGTAAAATGCAAGTTAAAACTCGTCCGGTTGGTCAAGTTGGGAACGAAGTTCCTGTAGGAGAAAAGCAGGAATCCCCTTTTTCAAGTATGATAAGGGAATTGCACAGAACAATGGTAGAAAATGATGGTTACAAAAGATTATTATTAGCAGGATTAAAAAGATTAGAAACACCACAACAAAGAAAAGAAAATGAACAGGATGTTTCTAATAAAAAGCAAATATCAGTCATAAGTAATATAGGGAAAATACTTACAAAAGGATCATTAATATTAGGGGGAGCATTTTTATTAGGCGGAATAGCTCTTGCGATACCAGTAACCGCACCGATAGTAGCAAGTGTTGGGGTCTTAGGAGCAACAACTGCAGGAGCATTAGGAAACGCATTATTCTTCGGTGGAGTTGGCTTAGCTACCTATGTAATAGGAGAAATAGGAGGAGAGTTGGAAAAATCCCTTGGAAGAGTAAAAGAAAAGGAGGATAGTCCATTAAAAAAATTCTTGAAGGATGTAGCTCCAATTGCACAAAGATTTATTGATGCAGCTGCAAAAACAATGAAAGACATGAAGAAAAAACAAGAGGAAGCAAGAGTACAAAAACAAACAGCTAATCAAGAGGAAATAGGAGCACAAAAACCTACATAAGTTCAAAATAACTTAGAATTTATTTTATTTAAATAACTTTTTAATTTCTTTGTAATTTACTGTATGCCATATTCAATCGATAGGAATAAACTATTTTTGAGTTTATTACTG
The DNA here is from genome assembly GCA_021850955.1 of Microcaldota archaeon. The sequence continues at coordinate 6,877 of JAJZKH010000028.1, read as the reverse complement.
CTTTTTCCAAGTTATGTCAAACAATCTAGGTATTAACTTCTTTGCAATTGAACCGAAGAAGTCATTTATCTTTTTGCTATAGTGTTTTACTATTAAACCAAGTATTGTGCCTATAATTATACCTGCAATTACGTCCGTAAAGTAGTGTGCGCCTAAATAGACCCTCCCAAACAAAATCAATATAATCCAGGCAATATAAATTACTCTTAGATATTTATAAGACGTTACAAAAACTGAAAGGCCAGTAAGTATTGTCGCATGATTGCTAGGAAAGCTGAATGTTGAAGAGTCACATCCAACAGTATTAATCCATGAAAGATCTGAAACAGTGCAAGGACGTGGTTCTTGAATTATTAATTTTATGATATCTGTTAATATGTAGATCAATATTCCAGCAAATAGAAAAGCAAAAACATTTTTATCCTTTTTATAAAATAAATAAAGAGCTACTATAAGTAAAATTATGACCACAACCAAATCTTTGCTTATAAGAGACATGAATGTATTAAAACTAGGACTTGCTATACTTTTTGTAAATTGAAATGCGGCCGTATTAATAGCCGTGACTATACTAGACATAACAGAATCTTTAGGTTGAAAAGCTTTTTATACCTTTTATCTAACTTAGGTATTTAAATTGGCTTTTAATTTTATATAACTAATACAAGGTAGTTGGCTAAATATGCTCTAATATAAAAATATAAACTGCCATAAATTATAGTATATTAAAGATGAGTAAATGAGTTATAATCTTGGAGCAGTGGGCTTCGGACACTGGTTTGAAAGACTTTATGCTGGAATGGTAAAAACCGATCAGATAAAACTTGCAAAGGTGGTCGGAGTAAGTGAGTTAAGTACTAAGTCAGAGAGATTAAGATTAGTTGGAATAAATAAAGACAATTATTACAAAATGGATCCTGATGGCCCATTGCCAAAAGAATTTTTTAGTGATTTAGACATAGTTCACATATCAGATCCAAATAAGTACCACGCTGCACAGACCATACAATCATTAAAGGAAGGAAAGTTAACCATAACAGAAAAAACGTGGGGAATAAACAAGGATGAGTTTTATTCAGTAATTAACTATATCAAGGAAAATAACTTAGAAAAAAGAGCATATTTACATTTACATTATTTACATAAATTATTAACAATTGAGTTAGATAGAGTTCTGGAAGAGTTTATAAAAGAACATGGAAAAATAACTGGAATTTCTGCAACATTTTTTGAACCGTTTAGAGAAGAAGATGTAAGAAGAAGTACTTGGCTTTTTTCAATGGAAAGCGGAGGTTTATTTATGGATTGGATACATCCTTTTGAAATTATTTACAGAGGAATGCAAGCTGATTCAGTTAATATTACAAAATTAAATCTGTTTGTCATGAACGATTTATATGATAAAGAAAATCCAACGGGAATAGAAGCAGTGATAAACGTAAAGGGTAAACGTTTTTCAGATAATGCTAAAGGTACAGTTAGAGTTGCAAAAGGTGCAGCAGTAGATAAAAAAGCAGTAAGAGTTTACTTAGAATCTGGAGCGTATTTAGAGTTAGTTTATCTTGATTCGGATAGAGAAGCATCAACAGGTATGCGTGGTTGTTGGACATTAATGAAAAATGGTATTGAGTTGAATACACAATGTCCAAGGGGTATGAATACTTCTGAGTTTTTTGTAGAAGATATTATTAAAAAAGCTAAGGGTGAAGAGTCAGGCTTTGGATTGAGCTTTATAGAAAAACTTTTTGAAACTCAATGGCAGTATCAAGATTTGTATAAGAGTATAGAGTTAAACAAAGATAAAAAAGCTGTATCAGAGTTTATAGCAAGAGGTACTTCTCTGGTTATTTGAATAGTTAAATTTAATATCCTTAATGTTTTTTTATTAATGGTGCAGTATTGAAAAAGGATGAAATTTTACCAATAAGTAATAAAAAATACAAAGATGCAGAGTTCGTAATATTAGGAGTAGAAGATGATTCTGGAAGTACGTATAGAAAGGGAAGTAGATATGCTCCAAAATTATTAAGGAAGTTTATTGAAGAAAACAAAGTAGATTTTACAGAGAAAAATAAAAAGTCATTTTTTGGTTTAGAAAATAAACCGTTTAAAGCAAATATTTGTGATATTGGAAATGTTACAGTAAAAGAGATTGGTAAGATTTCTGAGAAGATATATAGTAATAGAAAAAAACGTGTTATGATTGGAGGAGATCATTCTATAACATATAAGAGTTTGAAGAATATAAATTTTAAAAGTAAATGGGGAATTATTTATTTTGACGCACATCCAGACATAATAAGTAGTAGAGGAGTATATTTCGGTTCTGTAATAAATGATATCTCAAAATTAAAAAACTTTGATCCAAAAGCAAGCTTCATAATAGGTATGAGAACTCCAGAAGATGAAGAGTTAAAAAATATTAAAAAATTGGGAATAAATATAATAACACCGTTAGATTTGGAAGAAAAAGGAGTAGTGCAAATCAGTAAAAAAATACTGAGCTCTTTAGAAAAAAATACTTATTTATCTATAGATATGGATGTTTTAGACCCTGCATTTGCGCCAGGAGTTACTGAACCCGAACCTGCAGGATTAACTCCAGTACAGCTTGTTTATTTATGTAAAGAAATATCAAAAAAAGGTTTATTTGGATTTGATATTATGGAACTTTGTCCTAAATATGACATTAACAATAGAACCTTACATTTAGCGTATAGAATAATTTTAGAGATTATTTCTAGTAGTAAGTAATTATGCTTTCAATACCTTTGGCTTCTCTTTTAATGATGGAATTATTTCTCTAGGATTTACAGATGATAATACTTGTTTTGCATCTGATGTTCTAGCTATTGCCACAGTATAAATACCTAAATCATTTGCAGCATCTATTAAACGTGGTGAAGCAGTGATTATAACGCCTTGTTCTGCTGAAAACTGTAAATCAGTATTTATTTTAGATGAAGCTTCTCTTAAGATGTTTGTTGGTGTAACCCCATTTTCAGAGCCAAATTTAAATGAAAAATAACTTTCCATTCCTAATTTTTTGAAACGCATATCGGCTATTTTAGTAGGTTCTAATGAAACAAAACCTAAATCGATCTTTGAGTTTTTAAATGACTCGATAAGTTGTTTTGAACCTTCTGAAAGCTCTAACTCATCACTCCATGCTACATTGTAATAGGAGTATGGAAGATCTTCTAAATATCTATCTAAACGTGGACCTATTTCTTGTTCAGTTAAGCCATTTTCCTTTAAGACTTTTATTGCTGTTTCTTTTGAAGTTAAGTCAAAATACTTATTGAGATCTACCTCAGTTATTATCCCATAAATGTTCATTATTGATTCGGATACATAACGTGAAATATCTTTTTTATCGTGGACTAATGTCTGTGCGTCTAATAATACATACTTTTCCATTTTATTACCTAAAAATAACTTTATAAATACTAAATACTATACAATATTATGTGTAGAAAAACATATATTTTTTGATGTTTTTGCAGATACTGTCCAATATGGAGTATTTTTATGAAAAAGAACAAAGATTTTATTAAAAAAGTAAGTCAGTTTAGAGTTAAGAGGTTACTTGAGCTTGCGAAAGTTTCTTTTGAAAAAAATAATGAAGAAGATGAAGAGTTAGCTAAAAAGTATGTGAAGTTAGCAAGACAAATAAATAAACATTATAAGGCAAATGCCTTAAATAAAAAAGAAAATATTTTATGTAAAAAATGTAATGTTTTACTAATTCCAGGGATAACTGCAAAGATTAGAGTAAGTAATAAATCAGTAATTTACATCTGTAAAAAAGGCCATCAGAATAAGATTATTATAAAATCAAGAAAGACCTAATGTATCAATTATTGTTTTACAGAACTCTCCTGCTTTGTCGCTATTTGATGCTGTTATTAAGTTTTCATCGTGTTCTACTTCATTCTCAGTTATTATTCCTTTAAATAATGAAACATAACGAGTAGTTTCTGGATCTTTTAATAAACAGATTTTTTTATTTGATATTATATTGGCCCTGGCTATTATTTTTAAACCATTTCCAATACCTGCAATTAATTTTTTGTTATCATTAAAATGTTTTATTAAATCAATTAAAACTCTTAAATCATATAATTTGTATTCTTCAACACCCATGCCATTAAGTAAAACTATTCCGTCGTAATCTTCGCTACTTATGTCAGAAATTCTAACCTTGGGTTGAACTATTGCCCCATGTGTGCCTTTTGCAGAGTTTAATGAAATACTAGCTATAGAGTAATTTACTTTCCATTTTTCCATAGTATTGCGTAGTTGTGATACAGTTTCATCCTTGAACTCATTTGGTGGTATTACTACTATTAAATCCATAATCTCAAAGATACATAAAACTAAAAGAAATATAAATTTTTTTATCAGGCACTTAATTAATAAGGAAGTTGTTTATGCTTTATATGCCTTGATGCAACTTCAAAAAGTATAGCTGAAATTGCTATAATTAGTATAAATGCGATAACATTTATCAAAGAAATAAACAAAATATTTAATTTAATACCTGAATTTGCATTAACTGAGGTTGTTATGGGACCATATGTAGCCGTTCCACTTGCAAATCCAAATGGTACATTGCTCATGTTTATCGATCCGTACTGTCCAGAGTACTCAGATACTGAGGTTCCGTTGTAAAATGTTAAAGTAACTAAGGCATTTACTGGAAATCCAAAAAGATCATTTGTTTTTATGTCTAAATTGTATAAAGGAACTGTAATTAAAATCACTGAGCTTTGATTTATCGAGATAGTTTTGTTTATAGAAATCTGTGCACCTTTGTATGAAACACTGTTTAGTAAATAATTCACTCCTGAATATAGGTATGTAGTTTTATTTGTAAAGTTGTCATTTAATTTTATACCATTAACAAGTACTGGAACTCCATATGCATTTACTGTTTTGAATGTTGTTAAATATTGATTTTTGTATATTGGAGATAGAGATAACGGACTGGAAACAATTAATGAAAGATTTGATGATTTTGCGCCGTTGTTCCAAGAATAAAATGCAACTCTTTGATAAGGAGTTGAGTTAATTAACGTATGTTTAAGTGTTATATTTAATACAGAGTTCTTTGAGTACCATCCAGTTTGGGAGATGTTTGCAAGTGAGGAATGTATATTAATAAAGTATTGTTGTTGCCAAATAGGAAATATGTTTTTTGAAGAAGATAAGTAAACAGTTCCTGAAAGTTTTTTGTTACCATTGCTCCAGTTAGAAAATAAAACTCGCGAAACATTATTTTGATATATTACATTTGAAGATAAAGAGTAATTTGCATATGTATTTGCTGGATACCAGCCAGATCCAGATACTTGGCCATAACTAGAGTTAATTTTAAGATAATACTCAGTTTCCCAATTTGCAGTTTCAGTAATATTTTGATCTAGATAAATAGTGCTTTGGTTATTTGTCCCAGTATAAGAACCTAAACCAGTACCTTTCCAGCTTAGAAATACAACCCTGGTATTCTTATTCAAGTAAATAGTGCTAGGTACATTTATAGTAGTTTTAGAGTAGGCTATGAAACCGCTATTTCCAGATACATTCCCATAGGTAGAGTTTACCGTTAATGAATAACCTAGTGTCCATAAACGTGTGTTGTTAGGATACTGCGCTAAACCAGAACCTACCTCGAAGTAATTAACTCTGTTTAAAAGCTCTTGAACTCCATAAGGATTATTTAGCTCGGTTTGACTACCTTCTCCATAACCTATGTAGACATAACCGCTAGGAACTTGCAAAAATGCATTATTTTGATAAAACTCTAGATTATTGAAAACTACAGGCTTGAGAAATGTTCTTGCGTTAGAGGTGTTTGCTAGCTCTCCGAAAGCAATAGGTATATTTTGACCAGATGTATTTGAACCTAGATTAACACTTCCAACTATATTCCCATTAAACTTAAAGTACCATTTACTACCATTTGCATAAAATGCATAACTGTTTTGTGTACCATTGATACCGGCTGAGCCATCGTTTCCTATTCTGCCTAAAAATGATGAACTAAATCCAGGTGGAAAGTACTCATAAAACCACTCAGCATTTCCAGCGGTGAGATTTTGATAACCACCACATCCTGATATAACACATATCGACGGATATATTCCGGATTGATTTTCTATTAAGTAGCCCATTTGTATAAATGCTCCATTAGCTAAGTTTTCACCAACCCAGTAACCCGAAGAGCCAGAGATAATTTTTTGATTGGTTATTGTTTGTATATTTACACTTGCTCCGTTATTGAAAGTTGAACGTTGACCTCCCCTTATCCCGAATTGAAACCAATAACCTGCATAAACTGTACTTACTAAACTTGTACTAAGAATTAACAATGATACAATAAAAAATGCTTTATAAAAGTTCATAATGTAATCCTTTTTGTTCTATCAAATATAACACATTATCAATTATTTGCTTATTAAGTCTTTTCTTTTCTATAATTATATTGGTAAACTTATCCTTTGATGCAAAGTAAGCTGTATCAAATAATTTAGTTAGTTCTTCAAGATTTAATTCGTTAAGTACATAATAAGGTAAAATATGTGAAAATGCATAATCTTTTTTAATTGCCAGTGAGGTAAACTTAGACGGATAATGACCACTGCCCATACCCAAGGATATCTTTGATGGAACATGTTTCATTTTTATAGATTTTAATACTGTATCGATTAGTATCTTTGCATTTGCTGTGCTTTCTAAGGACTCGGTACTTCCCCCAAACTCTAAAAATAAAGATGGAGTTTTTAATAAAGGACCATGATGAGTAGCTTCATATGTTATCGGAAGTTTTTTATTGTTATTATAAAATTCTTTGATGAAAGAGTACATACTTTGT
>JAJZKH010000027.1 GCA_021850955.1 Microcaldota archaeon | reverse complement strand
GGCCATAATAACACCCAAAGATGCATTGCGCTTCAGTATTTCAGTATATTACTAAGCAGAGCACAATAAATATGTAAGCACCGGTTCATCTGCGGCTGCGCATTTTCTCCTTCTTCATTTCTTTCCACCCGTAAACCCCGATCCCAACAGTAACAAAGAGAGCCGCGAAGCTCACCGCCCAGGCGATCCATGCATCGGTCTGCAGAGTATAATACAAAGTAACGGTATAATTCCCGGTTTTGTTCATGTACCAAGCGTTGGCAAATCCATTAACAGCAATATGGTCGCGAGGATTAACTTCCGTCCCGTTGGAATAGAATGCCGCCCAATGCGGATCGTACGTCTCCCGAAAGACAAGATAATAAGGAGTAATTGCGTTGGAAACATGAACGGTAACCTTTGTGGGTGTATTTTCAACAAAGCTTATGTTTGGTTCGGAAAAGTTTGTTATTGGAGTTGCATTTATAGTATTGCTATCATTGTAAAAACCACTAATAAAACCACTATAAACTGAATTATCCCGTATATCAAACGAATCATTCTCTATAATATCAAAAACTTTGCTATTTTCAGAATTTATTAGTCTAAATAAATTAGATCCGTACACAAGCGGAACATAGTTGTTGTTTTTGTATGTACTTGAATTGCCGAACTTCCCTATAAAAGATATATTTTTTGACTCATTAAGGTTAGAATATATAGTATTGAAACTAAATGGAGATATATAACAAACAGCACAAGGCGATTCGGTCAAAGCGTCTCCTTGGACTATTATATAACGTATGCCAAAGATTCCAAATCCATTTGAAATATCAATACCCGATACATTTTCAGTATCTGTCTTAAAACCAACATTATTTGCATACAAAGAAGTCGATATCGGGAAAAATATCTCATTGTAATAAGTATAACTACCTGTATACGTTGGTTTATTTATTAGAGAGGAATAAACGTTTGTTCCATAATACCAGTTAGTACTTTGCCAGTTTGACGCCATCGGCAATGTTGCTATTGAGAATATCCCCTTTTGAGAATTTATGTAATTTGATATGTTAAATACGTGTTCAGGGATTATTGTTTTAGTTTGTGTAAATGTCGGCAAATAATCAAAAGAATATAAGTAAGTTATCATGATGAGTAAAAGAAATGTGTAAATCGAAAAACTTAAAATATTGTTTCGATTGTTTCTTGCAAATTTTATTATGTATGCTATACTGATTCCAAACAATGTAGCTATAATAAATAGCAATATATAGTGCGTTGCAAAGTATGTATATCTAAAAACCAATAAATACGGTACCACTTTTACACTCTTGGCAAAAAGTATCCCGAATGGCCTGTTTATTCCAGTACCAAAAGCTATGAATATCAAATATATCGATAAAAGAGTAAGACTTATATTAAATTCTAAACGTCTATGTAATTTGTCGTTTAAGGTTTTTAAAAATCCTATAACTGTGATTAACAATATTAATAACAGTATGAACTCACTTAAATAGTTATTAATCGAACCAAAACTTAATATAGCTGTTATTAATTTATTAGAAAGGTTGGATAATGTAGCAACGGAACCTGGATTAAAATACTGGCTTCCCCCATACTTAGTAAATAAATAGGTTGTAACAATCCATGAGCTATTTATAAATATTGAAGTAATTGCAGTGAATATTGAGTACTTAAAATATCCGAACCTGAATTTCTTAGGCAAAATTAAAAATATAAGCAATGCGAAAAATAAAAGAAATATAAAATTCTCAAATATATAAGTTGGCCCCCCCGTGGCAAGTAAAAACGAAACAGATACTGTTAGACCTAAAAGGTTAAAGCTATTACTCTCTCCAGATTCAAAATTTTTAAGTATAAAATAAGAAAATAAAATCACATAAGGTATAAAAATTATACCCACACTAAGAGCTTTCAAATTCGAATCAAATTTGAATATTGCTATTACTGCTGCAAAAAATCCGCCAATATACGGGGCCTTGCCCTCTAAACTTTTTGTTATCTCATATACTAGCAAAAAAATCCCAAATGCTCCTAACCAATAATATATGCTAATAAAAATTATATAGCCCCATATAACCCCAAATAATTTATAAATTATTATTATATTAAACCCAAGGAATAAACCCAATAATGTTCCCGTTGATGTCATCAGACCTGTATAGTTATAAGGGCTCAATTCAAAAAATGAATCATAAAGCGAACTTAAAGTAGGTATAGATAAACTTTGATCCCCGCCAAATGCATAACCAAAACGTAAATATAAAGCAAAATTCAAGATAATTGCTATTAATAAGATAGCCCCTACAATAATAAAAATTTTACAGTTCATTATAACTCCAAAAGTCTTAGATCTAGAAGTACTAATGTGATTTATAAATACTGCTACTGTAATAAATTATATTTGTAATGTTTTAGGTTATTAGATGGATAAATATAAAAAAAGAACCCTATTTTTATACTACGACCCTCACTATTTTCATGCAGAGTTAGCAAAAGCTCTGAATGCGGATTTTTATCCTTCGCCAAAACTAAAATCAGAAAAGACAAATATAGTTACAGGGGGGGCTAGCATATTAAAGGCGGTTTTTGCTTTGCCAAGAAATTATGACATTTATTTCTGTGAGGGAACATATATAATACCAGCATTGGCCAAAAGATTTGGCCTTATAAAAAAAGATGCAAAAATAGTAAACATACTTGCAAGTCCATTTATCTATTACGTAAACACAAAAAAAATAAAATGGATAAGGAAAATATTTGCGCTAAACCTACTAAAAGAAGTAAATTTATTTGTATGTGTCGGAAAAATGGAAGAGGGAATATTAAAAAAGATTTTACCTAATGCAAAAACCATTGTCACATATACCATCATTAACCCAAAAATAAAAAATGCGCTGCTTATTCAGAGAGGTATTTCGCCGAACCTGAATTCTCACAAAATTTTAGCAATAGGTACAAATAGCACCTATTATAAAGGAGTAGACATAGTTTTTGAAGCATTCAAACTAGTAAAGAAGAGATTTTCTGATGCAGAGTTAAATATCGTGGGAAAAATGCCGGACTTAAGTAAATATGTGGATTGCAATTATACAGATGTACATTGTTTAGGTTACGTAAAAAATTTAGTAACGGTGATAAAAAGATCTTCATTATATGTCCATATGGGAAGAGGCGATACGTTTCCTGCTAGTTCGCTAGAAGCAATGCTTGGAGGATTGCCAGTTATTGTTTCTGATGCAACAGGTACAAAAGAGGTTGTAGATAAAGTTGATAGGAATATGATTTCTAAATTAAATGCGAATTATCTAACTAATAGGATCATAAGATATTTTTACTTGGACCAAAAAGAGAAGGAAGCGCTTTCAGAAAGATTTTATAAGATAGGGTTGAAGTTTGATAAGGACGGCATAATTAAAAAGTTTGTTAACGATTTTAATGGTGCTTTAAAGTGACTCTGCGAATTACGCTTTTATCGATAAAAGAAGTTGAAAAGAGGGAGCAGGGAATACCGAGGTATATTAGGGAACTGTACCAAAATCTTACAGCAATGCAAAAGGAAGAGGACATAAACGTCGAGAAATTTTATTTTCCTTATATCAAAAAGTTGGGCGATGCATTATCATTTGAGATAGGTTCTGTTTTTAACAAAGTAAATAAAACTGATATAATACACATTCCTACGGGGTTTTTTATAGCACATAGATTACCTAGAGGAGCAAAGATTGTTTCCACAGTGCATGATATCAATCCAATAAATGCAGGCACAAAAAATCTAAGCTATTTTCTAAAGGATAGGGTGTGGCGCTATATAGCCTTGAAAAGAGGTACGAAGTACACCTTGAGAGTTTCAGATGTAATTATAACGAGTTCAACGCAAACAAAAGATGAAGTAATCAATTTAGGCATTGACAAGTCAAAAATATTTGTAGTAGATTTAGGTCTTGACAAGTGTTTTCTAACAACCAGAATAAAGGTTAAAGAACAAAACTATAACAGATTCAACGTAGGTTATCTGGGTTCTTTTGCCACAAATAAAAACGTTGACTTTATTCTAGAATCTGCGAAGATATTAAGGGATAAAATTAATTTTTCTATATGGGGTGCAAAAACTTATGACTATCTAAAACTATCTAAAAAAGCAGCTAATTTTAAAATGGTGAAGTTCATGGGATTTGCATCAGAGGATAAAATCATAAGTGTTTATGATTCCTTTGATTTATTCGTATTCCCATCATTGTACGAGGGATTCGGTCTCCCAATTTTAGAAGCTCAATCTCGCGGCCTCCCGGTGATAATCTATAAATACGGAAAGATTCCAAAAGAAGTAAGAAAATACTGCTTTGAAGCTGAGAGTCCGGAGCATATGGCCCAGATAATAGAAAATATAAAGGAAAACGGTTACAACGAAAAACTGAGAAAGAAGGCAACTGAATATGCAAGAAGCTTTACATGGGACAGGTGTGCAAGAGAAACATTAGAAGTTTATAAAAAGGCACTAGAAAAATAAAATAGGTAATTGTATGGATGGACCCTCTCCACGACCTAAAGGTCGTGGTATCACTTTGGTTAAACGGCAAGATGCAATTGTCCTGAAATATCCTGCCTCCTGATGTAGCTCTGCAGCGTATTTTCATCTCTCGGGCCGACACCCCCATTGCTGTATCCTGCAGTCCAGAAATGTCCCTTGAAATACCGCAGTCTGTGTCGCGGCATTTCTTTGAAGACGGTATATGAAGAGTATCCTTTCAACAATTGCGCCGCGTATGAGATTGACATTGTATTTGATATGCTGACTTCCATATGGACATGCGCAAAGTCCTCGCCGAACGACATTTCTTTTATTGTCATTCCGTGCTTTTCTGCAACGTTATAAAGTGCGTTCCGTATTATTTCTATCGTCTTTAGGTTTTTGAACATTTTGTACCTGTATTTTGTCACGAAGACCATATGCTGAAAGTTGTATTGATTGCCAACGTCATTGGCCGATAGTTATTTATCTTTTGTATACGCTACGCTATTCACATGATAACGTTTCTGGCAGTTGTGGTGCCGCGCAAATTTGCGGCACGTTGTCATTAACGGAATACCACAAGAAAAGAAGTAGTATTTATCGTATCGTCATATGCAATTCATCCACGGCCTGAAGGTCATGGTATTCTTGCCCTACGAATAAGAAAGTGTTTTAATGAAAATAGCCATAGTAAGTCATACACCATTATACAAAAGATCTAATGGATATGAACTACTGTTAACTTCGATTGTAAGAGTATTCCTAAATCAGAAGCACGATGTGAAAGTATTTAGCTTAGGCAAAGAAAATAAACTAATAAAGCAAAGGATGTATGAAGAACATATAATTAAAAGTCCAAAAATGGAAGAGTCTGGATTTGGGTTGAGAAGGCTTTACGAGTTTTTAATACTTGGTTGGTTTGGGTATAGGCCATCTATAGAAAAAATAAACAGAAGTAAGAAAATTTTATCGAAATTAGAAGAGTTTAATCCGGATCTTATATTTGTTGGAGAGTTTACTTTGATAGATTTATTAGCGCAATACAAAAAATTACATAAGAGAGTTAGAATGATAACTCACTCTGATTCGTTTTCAGTAATAGAAAATTCATTCGGCCTTATAAAACCAGTAGATAAAACTTGTAAAGCTTTAGAGTGCTTAAAATACTATGCAAAAATTTTTATAATGGAAAATTATTTCAATTATCATATGAGGCAGTTTGAAAAAATGTTAAAACTTTGCGACGTTATAATTGTCCCAAGCGTGAGAGACAAAAGAAAAATTGATATAAAGTTTAGTTTTTATGCAAAGAAGGTAAAAGTTATTCCTCTGGTCCTAATAAACAGAAGAGAATCAAAAATAGGTAAAGGCGTGCCAATTGTTAAAAAAATAAAAAAGGTACTCTTCCTTGGGGCATATAATTACTGGCCAAATAGAGAAGCTATGGGAGTAATAGAAAACTATGTGGCCCCTAAGCTTCCAGGGATAGAATTTCTTATACAAGGAAAAGCCTGCCCAAAAATGAAAAAGGGTAATGTTAATTATGTCGGTGAGTTAGCTTTGGACCAACTCGATAATCTAATATCGGAATGTGATGCATTTATAGCCCCAATGATCCAGCATACATCAATCAAAACGAAAATTTTAGAATACTTTCTCTCAGGCAAACCGATCGTAGGCACAAGCGAAGCATTTTACGGTTACCCGATAAAAAATAGGACCAATGTAATGGTTGAACGAGATCCTAAAAAGCTATACTTATCTTTCATCGAATTGAATAATAACCCAAAACTCATTGCGAAGTTGCAAAAAAACATGAAAGATGTAGTTAGTGGCATGTTACCTGAAAAAATAGAATCTAAATTCATAAAAATAATTAAAATATGAGTGTATAGCTTGGCCGAAATAAACATAGTAAATATACTAAGGCATCTAAAAATCCATAGGTCTAGTAAAATAATTCAGTTTGGTCTTAAGAATAATCAAGCGTTAATAAAACTTTATGTTTCTGGATATAAGAACTTATATGGGATTGATACAAATAAGAAAGTATACGATTTGGAACTAAATACGAGTATACGTTATTTATATGGAAATCTTAAAAATACACATCTACCCAACGAATTTTTTGATGTTGTTATACTTAGTTCTGATTTTAAAAATTCTAAAGAAATTTTAAACGAATCAAAACGTATATTAAAAACAGGTGGTTTATTGTTATATAAAGCATCAATGAAAAATCATTTTAATCCTAAAGGTAGTTATAATACAAATATTTTAATAAAAGGAAAAGAAGCAAAAACATTTTCAAAAAATCTCCCAAACGATATTTCTATTTTGAGCTATACAAAAAAGTTTGGTGGCATATATGAATATACTGCATTACTCGCTGAAAGGCTTAGATCTGAATACAAAATGAATGTTCATATATCGTACGATGTAAAAGATATTTCAAGTAAGGATGTTATTGTTGAATGTGCTCCAGGAGTTATAGACCCTTCTACAGTAATTAGAGATATAAAACTTCTCAAATCTTCAAACCATAAAATCTACGTAGATGTGCATGATGTAAATTTTAGAAAGTTTTCTAAGGAAGAAAGAAAACTGCTAGAAAGTCTCGCAACGCTCATGTATAGAGCAAATGAACTTGCAGATGTGGACGGTATTAAAAAATATACTTTATTCCCATTAATAGCTTATAAAAGTGTCGGACTAAAAATACCAAAAATAGGTATAAAGAAAAATGAAATAATCTTTGGGAGTTTCGGTTTTTTGTCTAGTGGAAAACGTGTCGATGAACTTATAAACATTGCAAATAAAATGAATGTTAAACTAAAACTTTTACTTAGCTTCGCAGAAGAAGGAAATCCAGTTGGACAAAATGAATTGAGATCTTCAATTATCAAAAAAGTTTCGAATAACAGAAATATAATTGTTAAATTCGGTAGTTTCACAAACAGAAGTAAAAAAAGATATTTCGATCAAAAACAAGAACTCATCAATGAATTATCTGAATGTACACATTTTATTTTTTCTTTAAAAAATAATCTCGCCCCATCTGCTTCTATGCAATTTGTTAAAATGTTCAATAAACCAATTATAGGATTAAATACTTTCCAATCTAAACAGATGCAAGTTACACGTTTCAAATGTTTCAGTTCAAGAATTAGAGTATTTAATGATTTCCTTAATTTTGCATTAATGCAAATTGGTTCTTCAATAATAAAAAATGCAAACATTGACTTTATTAGTATACTCAACGAAGTCATAAGCTTTTTAACTCCAGATCCTAATGGTAAATTAAATATAAATTTTATAAAAAAATATAATGATACAGTAAGAATTGAAGACGGGCTTGAATATCTAATAGGGATAATTAAAAGTGAATCTA
>JAJZKH010000001.1 GCA_021850955.1 Microcaldota archaeon | reverse complement strand
CAAGGATCTTATCCTATATTGAACTTCTCACCAACTAACTCTTATTTGATAAGTAGTATGTCACAAGGAATTTATGGAGGTTCAAGTTCATACTTTAATTACAACATAAATATACCAAAAAGTACACCTTCAGGTACATATACTTTAGATGTATTAGCAACATACCAAACAACCGAAACAGTCTCAGGAACAACTGAAACGGTAACTGGTTCCTCAACTATACCAATAACATTTTATGTTAACGGAGCTCCAAATATAACAGTAACTGCAGAACCAAGTAGCATAATACCTGGACAAGATTTTTCAGTTTCTTTGAATGTTTTAAACTCTGGATATGGCGCAGCTAAAAATATATCAATTTCATTATTAAATACATCAAGTTTTACCCCAATAGGTGCAAAATCATTTAATATTGGATATTTAGGCGACGGTTCATCGGTGCAATTAACCTCTACATATCAAGCAAGTAAGTTTATATCTAATGGAACATATAAAATGCCAATAAAGGTTTCATATCAAACAGAAACAGGAAAACCATACATGCAAAATCAAAATCAAAGTTTATCTGTATTGATAAACAATCCAAATATAGTTATTAATGTGTTATCAGAACAACCTCAAACGCTATACAAAGGCTATAACCAAAGTTTAGTTTTAGGAATATCTAACATAGGTACTGGAACAGCAGAAAATGTAACGGCTAACTTTTACTCAGGATATGGAATAAATGTTTTAAGCTCAGTTTCAAAGTTCTTTATAGGTAGTATAGCTCCAGGTCAAACGGTGCAAGAGTCATTATTAATTTCAGCTTCTAATTATAGCTCAAATAATGCTTCTTTCTACTCTGCTTTGAGTTATTTATCTGCAAATTATAAATCAGTATTTGAAAAAAATCAAACAATTCCAATAAACGTAGCTTCGTCATCCACATTCAACATAACTAATGGGACATACTCAATAACTCCAGGAGCAACAACGGTACCTTTGAATTTAGTTATAACAAACACTGGAAATATAGATGCAAAGAACATACAAATCTCTCTACAAAGTAGTTATCCGGTAATACCTGTAACAAGTTCTTACTATATAGCTTCATTAGCACCAGGTCAAAGTGCAAATGTAAGTTTCCAAGTCAGTACTAACTCAAATGCAAACCCTGGTTTGTATCCGATAACATTATATGAAACATGGAAACAACCAAATGGAGCAGTGGAACAACTTTATTCAGGTACAAATGTATACTATGCAAGTGTTACCAATGGAGAAGGTAGCGGAACTGGACAAATTGTAAATATAGTCATAGTAATTGTGATAGTAGTAATACTTATTGCAGTATATCGAAGAATAAAGTCTTCAAAAAAGAAAAAATCTGAAAAGAAATAAGAAAAATAAGTAAGAATATTCAATAATTGAAATGTTTAAGAACTCAAAATACTTAGCATTTCAGTTATTGTAGTATTATACTCACTAAAAGCACAAATTCATTTTATTTGCTAATTTTTATCGAATTCATTCAATATTTATTAATGATTGATCAACTTTTTCATTATTTATTACTAAATCTCTATTCATACTACTTATCACTCCAGTTATGTCTGAATTACCTCGTATCAATAAGTTTAAACCAGATATCAAAGCAGTTCGATGTATTTTTGAGTAATCACTTATTCTTGCACCGAATACTTCTGAGTATTCAAAAACTTTAGCATGACCTGTTAGTACTCCATCTATTACAGTTGCTTTTCCAAAAACTTTAGAATAATTACGTAATATAGAGTGTTCTACAACTGCTTTATCATAAACTTCAGAGTGATCTGCAATCAATGAAAATTTAACTTCTGAAAAGCCATATACTTTTGAGTAATCACAAACCTTTGAGCCTTGTAAAATTTTTGAGTTTTCAAATGCATGTGCATTATCCTGTATAATTGCTTTTTTATGAACTTGAGCATTTCCATAAACTCTTGCGCTAGAAATTACTCTACCACCGCTATAAACACACGCATTCTCGTATACTATGGCTCTAGGACCAACATACGCTTGTTTATCAGCCTTTGCGGTGTTTTCTACAAAACCACCTATTTTACCTGAATTAGTAACATGTCTATAAAACAATCGATCTTCAATACGTGCTTCTGAAATATTTATATCTAACTTCACAAGTTCGTCTATCGTTTTAACAGACACTATATCTCTTTTTAACTCTTGGAGTTCAGCTCCAATTCCCTTCTTTGTTTTTACAGCTCCCATTTTATCCCAAAAATATATTATCTTTCAGAATATTTATATTTATCTGAAAAAAGTAATAAGATGCTTAATAAGACTTGATGGATAATACATCTATTTAGTAATAAATATTTTTTTATTTTTTTATATATATTTTCTCAACATTTAAACAATAAAAATTAAATAATTAAGCTGAATGAAAAAGATGCAGTTTATTAATAGAGCAACGTACCTATTTGGCGAATACCACAGAACACATATCCATACTGATATCAGGGTTAAGTTCTAGTCCTTTTAGAAATGATACAGGGTTTGTACATTCTTTTAAACGTTATTTAGCAAATGAATAATTTCTTAGTATTTCTAAGATAATATTAGTATTACTATAATTTACTTATGATTAGAAATAAACACCCACACATCTATAAATTTATATTAAAATTAGTAATATTTTATTAAGTTTTCATAATCTTGAAAATTTATTTGATTTTTAAGATAATTTTAATATTTCAAAGTTATGGAACAAAACTTATTGTAAAAAAAGTAACTCATTTCAAAAATATGAAATTAAGGGCCTATTGGTTATGGTATCTAGCTTAATTAAAAAAACAGTTTAAAAAACACTATTTTATTCATGCGGTGTTTTTTATTTCAAAACTATAAAATTTATGGTGTGTTTTTCATAATAATGATAATTTAAAATCCATAGTTAAAATATGTAAGAAAAGTACATAAAATAAGGCTACGACGACAAAAATATGCTCTAATTTTGCTTTAAATGAATGATTTATTTTATTTTGATAAAATACTTGATATATAAAAAGCTGTCTTAAAATAAAAAATAGAAGAAAATAAGTTAAAAGAAAGATAATATTGGAAATACTAAAATAATATTAGATATTATAAAATTCCTGATTTTTTTGTAACCATATCAAAGTATTGCACAGATACTGAACCTTTAAATGTTATTAAAATTATACTTTTTATTATTGCCTTTATATCTTCAGTATATTCAGTCATGTCACCTGTCACTCTTATTACACCATCTTGATACTCCAGATATCCCTCAAACATATCTTTTACTTTCGATTTTGGTACTATTGCAGAAACCTCTTTTCTAGTGTCTTTTATTAAGTCATAATGGTATTTTTCTTTATGATCCTTTACTGATTTTGGCAAGAATGTAGTACATCTCATTATATATCTACTACAATCCTTATTGCTTACCTCAAAAACTATAAATCTGGTAAATCTTGTTTTATCTATAGCGCTACTCTCTAACGCGTCTGTATTTAATTGTGGTAAACTACATAATCTAGGTCTGACACACTTTTTTAATTCAGACTTTAAATTCAACTTTGATTCTGAATTACTCTTTTTTTGTTTATTCATAATCTCAACATTAAATAAGTTAACATTATATTAGACAAACTAGTATATTATTAGAATACTCATTATTAATCATTCTTTGCCAGATTATATGTATTTTTTAGGTATTTATATTTTTATCTTTTACTTCATTTTTTGAATTAGTTTTGACGTTTGACAGTACTTAAAAGTTCTTCTTTGAAATAAAATTCTCCATTAGAATAAACATTAAAATTTAGGCGAGTGTCCCTAAACATCTCTAATATAAACATGTGCTCATTTTCTCTGGATAAATTCTTATCAATCGATCTTATATGCTTCATGTATTTTTTGCCTATATCCTCGCTTTTTGAGTCCAACGTCACTAAATCCCCAGTTACTGTTATTTTTTCTGGTAAATGAAGCAAATAAGCAAAGAAATTGGGAATCTTTTTATTGTCATGTAGTAAATTTATACATTCATTTGACATTTGCTGAAATGAATGTATTCCACCAGGTTTTTTATTCGTAAAGTTAAGCGTAGCACTTTCAGGATATCCTAGTAGTATGCCTATATTATATTTATCATTATCTTCAACCGCGATTTTTAAAGCTTCACATGTAAGGTTATCCGAAGCTACTACGATTTGAAAAAATCTGAAATCTGGCGTATCTGGAGTAGCGATACAAAAACCATGATCTTGTAATCCTTCAATTGTACTTTGTATTATTTTATTATCACGCTTTAAAAATAATAAGGAAGACGGCTTTAGTCCCACAGCAGTAAGATGTATAGAAAGTTTATCTAAATAATGCACACCTATCTCATCTAATCTATCGACTAAGCCATTAGTCAAGGATAATTTTTTTTGTTTTGTTGGCATATTTATCGTTATATTTTTATTTTTTTTAGGTATATAAACATCCTTATAAATACTATTATTCTTATATACTTTTAGAAATACTTAAATAGTATTAGAATAACTTAAACTTCTTTGTTTTGAATGTTTTTCTTTCTTATTTTTGTTTAGGAATAACTCATTAAAACCTAAGCCAACAATAAATGACATTAAACCAAATAAAAGCATTGAATCTACATCTGTTGGAAATCTAGATTTTATAACCTTTTTAATTCCTTCTACTTGAATTTTTCTTTTTAGAAGTTGTATATCCTTCGTAGGTACACTTTCCAATACTTTATCTATTTTTTTTATAGCAGTTGCTTTTCTGAGTGAAAAAACAGCGTAATTTTCGAAAAAGATTTCTTTAGATTTATTAGTTTTTTGAAGTGTATCGGTACTTCCACGTAAAGAAGTAGTTAGGCTAAAAAATAAAGAAGTTCCAACAACACCTGCGGAGATAATTTTTCTTGCGTTCATCTTCTCAACAGAAAATTATAAATTTTAATTTTTATTTATTTAATGAGTTTATATAATCGGCTAATAAGCTTTCTACCTCATTTTTAATTATCTTTGCGCCTTTTATATTTGCTCCAGTAAATACAACATTGCTTAAATTACAATTTTCAAATATGGCACCAGTAAGATTAGCTCCGGTAAAGTTACTGTATTCTATATCACTGTTTAAAAAGTATGTTCCTTTGAATATAGCTTCTCTTGCATCGAGATCTATAAATCTTGCCTCGATTATCTTCGATTCTGAAAAATTAGTTCTTATGCACGTAGCTTGTCTAATATTAGTGTGTATTAAAGTAGAACCTTTTATTTTTGCATCGGTTAAATTGATATACGCCATAAATGCATTAGATAAATTAGAACTATTAAATTGACAA
Organism: Microcaldota archaeon; assembly: GCA_021850955.1. Next base: position 25,486 of record JAJZKH010000001.1, on the reverse strand, counting down.
TCAGTAGCGTTCACTGAAGCAAAATTTGTTCTTAGCAATTTCGATTTAGTAAATACTCCTCCAGATATATCTGAACCTTCAAATGTTGTATTACTTAAGTCAGAATCTATTATTATAAGTTCGTGTAAATCTCTATCTTTAAGATTAGCACCTATCGCTTGATTAGAACCAACTAATCTAATTTGTTTATGATATTTTATCCCAGAAGAATGTTCTCTGAATAACTCTTCTCCGGTAATATCTTTTAAATCCTTACGTAGAGCATTCGAAATTTCATTGACTGTATTTTTATTAGGGATAATTTTTTGGGTCATTTAATCACTTTTGGGTGCTAAAACTTCTCTTTTTTAGATATTTATACCTTTCTGGCAAAAACAAAAAAATAAATATCATAAAACTGAACTATTGATAGATAAGTATGATGAACCTTCATAAGCCAATACCTAGTTTAATTGATTTACATTCAGACAGATTAACCGGACTTAATAGACAGGAGACTGAACAGATAGTTTGGAAGGTAATGACAATTATGCGCCTATATCGTATGCCAGAATCATATATAAGATTAAGAAGATCATTTAAAACATGTTTAGATTTCGTGGTAACTGATGATAAAGCATTTAATCAGTTAAATAGAGATGATTTAAATCTTTTAATAAAAATAAAGAATCCTTTTTTTCAAAGAATTATTCTTTCTAGTGATAAATTTTTTAGTGCTTTATCAGAAAAAGATATAATTTTGTACGGAACATCGGGCGATATGGAGGTTAGGACTCGTTGTGCAGAAAGTACGGTATTCGCTAAAAAAATTCCATTAGAAGTGCTAAACTCATTTGTAAATGATGAACCAGATGTAGTTTCTGCTCTTGCGAATAATGAAACTGCTATAGCTAGATTAAGTAAGGAGAATGTTGAAAAGATAGCTTCAAGAACTGAATCATTTGTAAGACGTGCATTGATATCAAATAAGAAAGCTCCGCGAAAACTTTCAAATAACATGATATATGGATTTTTAATAGATCCTGAACCTTCTGTTAGGATTGCAGCGATAAAAAATCCAGAAGTACTAAAATTAATAAGTAGAAAAAGACTTAAGAAACTTTTAGATAATGAAAAAGATTGGAGAGTTATTGAGTCATTAAAAATGCAACTTGATAGAAATACTGATTTAATGAGAATTCAAAGAAATTCATTATATACAAAGTAACTCGTAGTGTTTTATACTTTTTCTTATTATACATATGTGATTTAATGATAAGCGGAATAGTAACCTCATTGGACGAAGAACATTTGTTAGTAATACCTTCTTCAAATGCAACATTAGAAGAATTAATAGGCAGAAAGGCCCGTTATGTTGATAAATCTGGAAAAATTTGGAAAGCAGAAGTATACGCTGCTGAAGATCCAGGAGTTTTAGTAAAATTTGAAGTTTTTCCTAGCGGATTAGGACAAGGTCAAATAGTAGATATTATAGAATCTGAAGACGACGAAAACGCATTTTTTTCAGGAGAAATATAATTATTTTTTCTTAAATGCAGCTTTTAATCTGTCAAAACCTTCTGAAACAATAACATAACTACCACTTATTGTTATTATTGCTGGAATAGGATTTAAAGTAAGTACTGAGGTAGCAATACCCGATGCAATTAATGTTTTTGATATTGGTGCAGATAATATATCTGCAAATATTTGTTTTTTTGAAGTAGATAACTTTGTAGAGGAATCTATATCAAAAATACATACGCCACTTTTAAATGCGCGTATATGCTTATCTTCTTCACTTGCAAGTATTGAAACAATCTCAGGTATTTTTTTACTTGTTCCTAATGCAAAGGCATGTCTTTTTCCATGGCCTACAAATTTATCTGAATGAACTAACGTAGCGCCATAATGTAATAAGCTCCCTTTTTTATCTATTATCATAGCTCCATCAAGTGCTGCTAACTGTCTTATTGTTGCTTTATCTTTTTTATTTAATACAGATAAACGTCTGCCATTTTTTTTAAATATGTCAGGATTATAATCTTTATAATATTTTGTTTTTATTTTACCAGTTTCAACGACAAAACAACAACCTTCGTGTTGATTTGTAGATAAACTTAAACACTCCTCTATAATCCTATCCATACTGTCGCCGAATAAATAAAGGAGTAATACTTTATAAAGGTTTCTTTAAGGAAATAAATACTGGAAGAATAAAAAAATAGGATTTTTTTAAAAGTTTAGTGTTTCCGGTTTAGATATTCTTTCATTATTGAAGCTAGTTCAGATTTTTGTATTTCAAATCTTGTTGCTAAAGCAGAAGCTTCTGTCAATTTATCCTCTTTAGTAAAATTTATAATCCATTCTTTAAACTCATTTTTAAATTCAGTCGTATCTGATAACTTTAGAAGTGTGATTATTCTGTGTGCAGAATCTAATTTTCCTTTTTGAATAAATTCTCCTAAAAGTCTAAGAATATCTGGTAATACAGGTTTTATTTCTTCATATGAAAATCTTAGCGAATAAATAATCAATGTTGATTTTGATAAATTTTTAATGCCATCGTTTGATTTTAAATCATTTTTAATTAAATTAATTACACTAGGACATAATTTTTTATTTATAACTTTAAAATCATCATCATTGAAATTTAATATTTTACTTGAAGTAATAACATAGTCTACAATCTCTGTATTTGACAGTTTCTCTTTATCCAAATTACTTTTTTCTAATTGGTCTGTTATGCTTTTCAGTATTAATGGTTTTAATTTAAGAAGATCGTCTTGAGTTAAATTCAAGTCATTTCTTATTGAATTATGATTTTTATTTTTAAATTCTCCTAAAGCTTCTTTTACTACTTTTAAAGAACTTCTAGTTCCCTTAACAGTTAATACAGTTAAAGACCGTAAAATGACAGGAGTAGTTTCTTCAGGTTTTAACTTAAAACATTTCACAATATTTACTGAGTTAGGTATATCCTCCCTTTTTATTAATTCTGATAAATTCTCCAATAACATAGATTTACTTTTTTCTGAAAATACACCCAAGGTATTTGATAGATGTTTTATTTTTTTACCTAATTCTTTCGGATCATTTTCAGATAATAAATTTTGAAGCATATTTATATTTCTTGCTACACGCATCAAATCTTCAGCGCCAGTTCCTCGAATTTCTTGAACAATATCTCTTAGAGCTTTGTTATCTTCAGGTGTTTCTGGAGTAATAAATCTCTGTTCAGGATATTGGGATCTTAGACTCATTGAATTTAAAATTTTCTGAATAAAGCCCATTTAAATCAGTATTTAGTTATTTATTTTTTGATATTTAACACTTTCTAATATTTAGAATTTGATTGAACAATTTAGAGATATGTCAATCAGAAGAATAGATCAAATCTTCTTGAACTACATTAATTTTTTTATTTAATGTAGCTGCAGTTCTATTTAATTCATTAAGCATATGTTTTTCAATTTTTTGAGACAGTTCAGGATTTGTATTTCTTACAAAAATCAAGTATTTATTAAATAAATCTTCACTTTCATAATCAAAAATTATGTTGCCAGAAATGCTTGAAGTGATTAAGGGTATATGTAGAGCATATGCAAAATTAACTGATATTGGATATCTATTAGATAGTTGTGTAACGATTTTTTTTAAAATGCATTCATAATTTCTTTGATTTGTATCTTTTAAAGACTCTGAAAAGTTTTTAGAGGGCTTTTCCGGATAACCTAATAAAACTCCGACTGAATAATGGTCACCTTTTTCAATATTTGAAATTAATAGATCTATATAATTTGGATTTTTTGAGATTATTAAAGAAGTATTATTTGTAAATGGAGTATTCTTTTTAGAGGTATAATTTTTAGCATGAATATTTAATCTCCACAAGATATTAATTACTCTATCGATATCGGTTTCTGATGAAGGAGTTATTATTGATGAAGGTTTTCTTGATTCTGCAACAAGATAACTAGAAAGATTATCTCTAGGATCTCTAAATAAATTTCTTAGAATTTGTGTAGATGGTTTAACAATTACTGGTGTAGCTGAGTTAACTGTACTAGTTTGAGAGTGCATTTTACCACAGTGTAATTTTGAAGTTTTTGATATTTATATATTTGTTTTTAATTGTAATTTTTAATATCTGTGTAATCTAACTAAAGACTTTATATTTTCCTCATCTTGTAATAATCTTTGTCTGTTATCCGGACATCGATATGAACATAACGGATCTATTAATTTTAAAATATTGTCATGATTGACTAAAACATTTCCATCATAATATTCATTCCCTATGTTTATGTCTCCGTGTCCTAGGCCTTTATTGTGCAATACCTTTACCAAAATTGATAACTGCTTTATGATTAAATTTTTTCTTACAAAGTAAGGAAGTTTTCCTATAGATGTACCTCTTATATATTCAGATAAATATCCTATAACAACTCCGTCCCTTTTTATAAGACATAAAGGAATTGCAATATTTTTAGGAAGTATTTCATACATCTTAACTAACTGCTCAAACTCACTTATTAGTGAATCAGTAGATGCATTTACACATACGCTTCGTTGAGTTCTTCCTAAACGTTTATTTGAATTTATAACCTCTCCAAAATATGAGCTTAACTTAGTATAAGAAGCTAAATCATTAGACTTAAAAAACACATTTTTTAATCTAAAATCTGATTTTTTTAAATGTGATTCTAATGTTTCTAATGAAATAACATCAGGGGAAGTATTTTCTCTGAATTTTCGAGTAGTTTGGGGCATTTTAATCAAAAATTTAAATTTATCAATATATTTTTATTTTTAGTATTAATTTCTTAATATATCTAATTTTTCAAGAAACTCTGCTCTGTCAATCATCCTATCGCATATTTTCCATAATTTTTTAAAATTTGATGTTTCAGTAGAAACTTCATTCTCTTCTGTATGTTGAACCTGTTCAGAAAATGTTTTTACATTATCTTCTGAACATATCCTATCTATTTTCATGGCTTCTTTAATCAATGATATGCCTTCTTTGTCTTTTCTTTTACGGAAAAAAATTGCACGGTTAAGGAGTTGGGAATAAAGACTTGCTCTATCAAGAAATGTAATTAATAAAGGACCAAAAAAATCATCGACACTTAATTCAATATTTTTGTGTGCATGATCAAGAAACATGTCTAAAAATACTATGTCTGATTTTTTTATTTCTGCTTCTCTGTTGCGCCTTTTTGAAATCGTTAATAATCTTTTAATATTTTCAGGTTTTTTCCAATCAACTTCCATGCACGTACTTATAGATTTTTTGATATTTATATCTTACTTTTTAAAATAAAATATAATTACGCCATCTCTATTTTTGGCTCTGTTATGTTTGGATATTGTGGTTTGCTGTGAGATACATGCTTTCCTCTAGTTACGGAAGCTAGTCCTGCAATTAATAATATGAATATTAATACAATTAATGAAACCTGCATGCCAGATACGAACCCTGCGGATTCTACAGCATTTAAAGAAGAACTGCCTACAAATATCTCAAAAGCTAATGAACTAGGTATTGCTGATGCCGCTGCAACTATAACAATTACAAAACTACTTATTAAACCAATATTTGATACTAATCGTAAAAGACCTGAAGCTGCTCCGAATGAAGATTTTTCTGCGTTTGACATTAAAGCATTACTGTTTGCAGGATAGAACATAGCACCTCCTATTCCAACTATTCCAGAACCTAAAATTATCAAGTAAATTGAAGCATTAAAAGATATTGTGTATAAATAAACACAAATACCTATTATGATTAAAGCAATCCCCGTAGTTGCAATTTCTCTTGCGCCATATTTATCAGATAGCTTACCCATTTTCGGGGCAACCATTGCACTAAGTATGTATCCCGGAACAAGAAGTAGTGATGCAAAAAATGGAGAGAATCCTTTTACTCCTTGTAAGTACATTATAAGCATAAATGTAGCTCCAATAAATCCCATACTCTGAAAGAATGATGCAATTAAAGAGTTTCTAAATATTTTATTTGTAAATGATTTGAAATCTATTGTAGGATCCTTTGTTTTCTTTTCGTTATAAATGAAAAGTATTAGGAAAATTAACCCCACTACTAAAAGAGATATGACAAATAAGGACATACCAGTTACAGCTATATTTATACCGCCATAAACAAGCAGTGTTATGGCAACTGTTAATAATGACATACCTAGTAAGTCTATCTTTGACTTTATTTTGTTCGTGTCTTTAATGTATTTAATACCTAAGGCAAATGCAACTATTCCAATCGGAACATTTATGAAGAAGATATAAGGATAACCTAGAAATGTTGTTATAAATCCTCCCAAAATAATACCTAAAACTGCACCTAAACTCCAACCTATTGCCGTAAATCCAAATGCTCTTCCTATACTTCCTTTTTTGAATGTATCTGCAAGTATAGCTGTGCTTGTTGATTGTAACAAAGCTCCACCTACTGCTTGTATAGCCCTGAAAAAGATTAGAAGAATTGCAGTAGGAGCAAGACCACAAAATAATGAAGCGATAGTGAATATTGCAAATCCTAAATTATACATCTTGCTTCTTCCAAATATATCGCCAACCTTTCCCAGCTGCATAGAAAGTATTGCAGTTACAAGTATGTATATTAAAATTACCCAAATTATTGTTGCAAAGTTTGAGTGTAAAGCCGAAGTTATTGCAGGGAAAGCAAGAAGCACTATAGTTGTGTCTATAGATGCCATGACTACTCCAATAGTAATTACAAAAAGTATGATGTTTTCATGAACAGGCATTCCCTGTTCTTTTGTTTGATCTTTTGTATTTAAATTTTTATTTTTTATTATTTGTTTTCCAGACATAAGCTCAACTTTGTTTTAAATATTTAATTATAAAGTTTACCTTCTTTTAATGTTTTAAGAAGTATTTTAGATAATTGGATTTTTTTAACTTGATCCTTAAACTCTTCAAGATTTACTGAGGTAGTTGCATTTCTGTAATTTAATGTGCACACATCCTTATATTCTTTTGCCGAAATATCAAACGTATTTATTTTTCTAGCTATCTTTACTATCTCATCTTTGTCTAAACCTATTAATGGTCGTAAAATCTCACTTTTTACACCATAACTTTCAGCGAGAAGATTCCAGGGTGTTTGAGATGAAACTTGACCTAGGCTTTCTCCAGTATATATTATTGGTGTTTTTTCTAGCTTGCTAATCTTGTCAGCTAGCCTTAGCATAAATGCCTTTAGAATAACTGTGTTGTTTCTACCCAAATTATACTGTGCAGTATAAGCTTGAAAAATACTAGATGGAAAGATATACATCTTTGGTTTTGTCGCGTACTGTGAAAGTATTTTGTATAGCTCTCCTATCTTAATGTTGTAAGCTTCATCATTTGTAGTATAAGCATGTACATGAACAAAGATTGGCTGCAAACCTCTCTTCATAGCAAACCAAGCAGCAACAGGAGAGTCGATACCTCCGGATAAAAGGATAATACACTTACCACTTGTTCCAACAGGAAGGCCCCCTAGTGCCTTCTTTTTATCTAGATATACAAAGGCATGCTCCTTAGCTATACTCACATAAATCTCTGAGTCAAAACCCTTAGTTAAAACTTGAAAGTTATTTTTATTAAGCAACTCAGTTAAGTCCTTTATGACATCTATCGAGTTAAACTCATGTTCTTTATAAGATCTATGCGAGTTTATTTTAACTATTTTAGCATTTTTTTTCTTTAGTTCTTTGATAAACTCCTCAGTTGTTTTTCTTATACTTTTTATATTTGGAGCAGTAACTACTGCAGTTTCATATGCACTTAAACCAAAAATAGTTGAAACTTTCTTTTCAATTGAATCTACATTTGAATCAGTCAATAACTTAAGTATTATTCTATCATAATAATACAGCATTGAGTAGCTTTCACTGATTAATGCGGATTTAATATTTCTAATCAATGACATTATGTATTTATTTCTATTTCTTCCACGTAACCATAACTCTCCGAAATGTAAAATAATTACTTTATTATTAATGGCTAACTCTTCCAATTAATCACATAACTAGTACATTGATTTATAATTAGTATAAGTACTTAAAAGCATCTTCATTGCTTTTCTTAAATAATATCCTTAAAAAGGATTAAAAATAAAAAAAATTAAGCGTGTTGTTCTTTTGGTCTTATCTTTCTTTTAAAGACAATATCAAACTTATAACATCTTCTAGAACAAAAGTATCTTGCTACTCCGCTTTTTCTAATAAAAGCAAAGCCAGTTCCTTGTTCTATTTCCTTTTGACAGTATGAGCATTTCATAGATACTACCTTGCCATTATTCTTTTATCTTCTCTGCTCGTGTCAGGTAATCTGATTATATCTCCTTTTTGTATCTTACCAGCAAAGTTTCTTCTTATTACTCTGCCTTTATCTTTGCCTTGTAATATTCTGCACATTGCTTGTTTAATTTCTCCGTATATGCCAGTTCTACCTTTAACTACATCGACAACTTCACAGAGATAACCCTCAAAAAGATCTTCATCAGTACTTTTATTGTCAGATGTTTTTTGTTGCTGTTGCTGAACCTTTGAATCCTTCTCGGATTTTCGTGTTTTTATCTCTTCAGCTTTATTTTCTGGCATTTATATCACTTACTCTGTCTTCTCTTTTGCTTCTTGTTTTTCTTCCGTATGTTCTTTGTGTTCCTTCTTTTCTTTCTTTACTTCTGCTTTTTTCTCTTCCTTTGCTTCTGCTTTTCCTGAACTCTTTCCTGTTACTCTTGATACGACATCATTTATTGTTGATTGTGCATCACCAGGTTTTTCTATTGCAACTGATGAGCAAGGAACCTTCATACCTAATGCTTTTCCTAACTCAAGCTTTGTAGGAACATACACATAACTGATTTTCTTTTGATCACAAAGTGTAGGTATATGCATAACTACTTCTTCTGGATCTATGTCTTCTGCAAGTACTACGAGTGTTGAAAGTCCTCTTTCTATACTTTTTGTAACTTCATTTACTCCTTTTCTTACAGTTCCATTCTGCTTTGCAAGCCTTACAGCTTCAAGCGCTTTTTCAGATACTTCCTTAGATACTTCGAATTTCACGTACGATTTTGCCATTTCATTACCTCATTTCATTGGTTTAACCATATTTAATATTAATCCATAAACTCTTGTGGTGTTGGTGGTTCTGGTTTTTGACCTTTTCTCTTTCTTATTTCCTTTACAATCTTTTCTTGTAAATCCTTAGGTAGTTTTTCATATCCTGCATACTCCGGATACCAGATTGCCTTTCCAGCTGTTAACCCACGTATTTCATTTGAGAAGCCTTTTATTACTTCAGATACAGGCATCTTTGCTATTATTGTTGCCTGTTCTCCTTCTTGTTGTATATCTACAACTTGACCTCTTTTACCTTGTACAAATGTAATTATATCAGACATATACTCTTGTGGTATATTTATTGTGAATCTTTGTTTAGGTTCTAATAATGATACTGTTGACATCAACATACCTGCGTAGATTGGTCTTCTTATTGCAGGTAGTATCTGTGCAGGACCTCTGTGTACAGGGTCTTCGTGTATTGTTGCATCTTTTATTAGAACTTTTACACCTGAACACTTTTCACGTGCTAAAGGACCGTCATGCATTGCATCTTCAAAACCTTGTATCAAAAGCTCCATTACTTCATCAAGATACTGAACACCGTGAGTAGCGTTTACCATTACATTTCCATTTGCAATGTCAACTACTCCTCTTGCTTCATCTCTTGTCATTCCTGCGTTTATTAGATCGTCCCAATACTGCTTACCTTTTGGTTTTCCGTTTTTAAGTGTTCCGTTTTCTATTAACTCTAAAACTCCAGGTTCTAATGGTTTAACATCAATATAGAAACGTGTATGTCTGTTTGGTGTTTTACCTTCTACATCTTTAGCTTCTCCTTCTATAGTTTCACGATAAACTACTATCGGTTCTGATGTTGTAATAGGTACTTTATAATCATCTCTTATCTTTGTTTCAATAATCTCTAAATGTAACTCTCCCATACCGCTTACTAAGTGCTCTCCTGTTTCTTGATTAAGCTCTACTCCTATCGTTTGGTCTTCTTTTGATAACTGTCTTAAAGCCTCAATTAACTTCATTAAATCTCTTGTATCTTTTGCCTCTATTGCTTTTGTAACTACTGGTTGTGAGTAGTGCTTTATTTGTTCAAATGGCTCTATGTTATCTTCACTTGCTGTATCTCCTATTGAAACATTTCTTAAACCAACTAAAGCTGCTATATTTCCTGCAGAAATTTGTTCTACAGTGACTCGTTCAGGACCCATATAAATACCGACTTGTTGTACTCTTTGTGGTTCTAAAACTCCAGTAGTGTAAAGTAATGTACCTTTTTTAACTGTACCTGAAAAAACTCTTGCGATTGCAACCTCTCCGCTATGTTGATCATTTGCAATTCCAAAAATAACTGCATTGACCTTTGCGTTTGGATCTACAGTAGTCATTGCTTTCCCTGGTTCGCTCTCTAAATCCCCTTTCCATAGCTTTTGAATTCTGTAAGGTTGTGCTTCTTTTGGATTTGGTAAGTGCTCAATCATCATAGAAAGAGTAGCTTCATCAATTGGAGCTACCTCTTGTAATTTAGCTTCATTTTGCTCTTGTGTTAACTTAAAAATATCTTTAAATGTTACTTTGTATTTTGACATTATTCTTGTTGAGATTGCCCATCTTTTGTAAGCCGAACCGAAACATACACTTCCGTTTTCTACACTTACTTGCCATTTTTCACCATAGCCTTCTGGTGCAAATCTTCTTATTAAGTTGTTAACATCTCCTATTAATTTTAATAACCTTTCAAAGGTTTGTTCCTGTGTTAATCTCAACTCATTTAATAATCTGTCAGTTTTATTTACGAATAATACAGGTTTTGCTCTTTCTTGTAATGCTTGTCTTAATACAGTTTCTGTTTGAGGCATTATACCTTCAACTGGATCTACTACTAAAACTACTCCGTCTACAGCTCTCATTGATCTTGTTACGTGACCACCGAAGTCTACGTGTCCCGGAGTATCTATTAAGTTTATAATAAACTCTTTTCCATCATAGTTAAAAGAAAGCGATATGTCTGCTGATTTAATTGTCATTCTTCTATCTTTTTCTATAGCTTCATAGTTAGTATATAATGCATCTCCTGCTACACTTTTTGAGATTATTCCTGCTCTAGCTAGCAATGAATCTGTTAATGTTGTCTTACCGTGGTGAACGTGAGCTATAATTGCTACGTTCCTTATTCTATCCTTATCGTGCATAATCTTTGCTACTTCTTCAGCTACAAACTCTTTCCTTACCATAATAAAACCATAAAATTCTTTATCTAGCTCTCTTTGCTATTCTTTCTCCTTCTAATCTCTTCTTTATTGCATAACTATCTGGAGCTTTTGAAGCTGCTAACACTAACTCATCAGCAAGAGCATCTGAAAGATTCTTTTTTCTATTAAAAGCATTAATAAGTGCTGCTAGTGCTATATTTCTTAAAGCAACATCGACTCTTCTGTTTGAACTTATTCCTACAGCTACATTGTATGAGATACCACCATATCTTACCCTAGTTGTATCTTCTATTGGAGCTGCATTTTGTAATGCATCTACAAAAACCTGAACTGGATTCTTTCCTGTTTTTCTGTTTATTGTGTCGAATGCATCTTCAACTATGTGTAATAACTTTAATTTTTTACCTTGTAACCTTCCTTTTGTTCTTATTACCTTTCCTCCTACTTTCTTACCTGTACCTCCTCTCATCATTTTGTTTACTAACCTTTCAATTATATCTAAATGAGATAAGTAATATGCATGATTTTTTCTTCTTCCGAAGATATTTGGAAACATTTGACCATTAAATCTTACATAATTCTTTACGCTTTCATCTTTTACCTCTATGTTAGATAAATCATACTTTCCAAATAATTTTAAGTTCAAGGTTCTTGTTGGAATCTCAACTCTTTTTGGTGCGTTTTCTGTATTTTGATATCTTCTTCTGCTTCTTTGAGGTCTTTCTTGAACTTCTACCTTAACGTCTGAGGTTTGTTGTTCTTCTTTTTTAACAACCTCTTCTTTTTTAACAACTTCTTCATTTTTAGTATTATTATTATCAATTGTTTCTGCCATGAAATTTACCTCTTAGGCTTTTCTTTCTTACCCTTAACTACTTGAAAGATATCTGCACCGTTAACTGCAATTACTTTGTACTTTAATCCAGGTATACAACCCATCTGTCCTCTTTGTGAACCTCCTAAACCTTGTATTGTTACTTCATCGTGTTCTTCAATCATGTTTATTGAACCATCGTAAGGTACAAATGCCCCGACTATCTTTCCATTTTTAATTAACTGTACTCTTACACATTTTATAAGGCCGCTGTGAGGCTGCTTTTGCTGCAATACGAACTTCTTTAATACTAATGCTTTTGCCATAGGTACTGTTCCTACAGGATCGTACTTTTGTTTTAACTTGAAGTACTTTCTCTTCCACCACTTTTTAAGTAGTCTTTGTTTTTTTCTTTTTCTTATAACTTCTTTTGCAGCGAACTCTCCATTTGGCAAACATAACACCTAATCGTATTCTTCATTTAAAATATTAGAGTTTCCAGGCTCAAGTACGGCCATAACATTGACTGAATATGGTTTACCGCACAATGTTCCTAACTCTAATGAATTACCATTATAAGGTATAACACGTATACCAGCTACTTTACAAAGATGTAAGATATCATCTACTATTTCTTTTTTACCTCTTGAAGCTAGTACTATTACTTTTGCTTTAGTTTCATTTATTGACTTGACTACTTCCCTGTTTCCAAGAGTATACTTACCTGTGTCTATAACAAGTCTAAGGTCATTATTAATGTCACTCATTTAATCAATCTTTTGGTTTGGCTTAAAAAGCCTCATTACCAAGAGCGTTGCATCGCAACTACCCAGAGTATAAAGCAGATAATAATTTACATAAAAAAGTATTTAAACCTTTACCTCTGTTTTAAGGAGAAAATATATCTGCTATTCATATATAGATTAAATTTGATTTTATTAATCACTTAAGAGTTTTTAATGTTTTTTTAATTAAAAGTTCTATTTCGTTTCTTTTTGAAAAAACGTTTTTGTAATTTACTTCGTTAAATATGTCCGAAGGAGCTGCCCAACGATAAGTAGAGTTTTCATAACTTAATTTTATTTCTTTTTTATCTGTTAAGAAGACAAATAAGTGATTGTACCATTTTTTGCCAGATCTTACATCAGTTATAAGTGTTTTTACAGGTTTAAACATTAATTTTATATCCTCTTTATTAAAGGATATTTCCTCATTTATCTCTCTGTAAGCAGTTTCTAAATAAGTTTCATTTTCTTCTTTACCACCAAAAAGGAATGACCAGATGCCTCTATTTTGTATTACTGGAAGATTTCTTCTTTTTATTAATAAAATATACTTTGTTTTTTTATTTATTATTACTGCAGCTATTCCTGGATGTATCTCTATTTTTGAGTTTTTTGATTTTTTGTTGAACATAATAAATCAGTTTAAATGTTAGACAAATAACTAACTAAGGAGTAGGTATATTAATATTCTCAATAAAAAAGAGTATTTGATTTTATGGCAGGTATTGTAGGTTATGGAGTTCACGTTCCACGCTACAGAATTAAAGTAGAAGAAATAGCCAAAGTTTGGAATGATGATCCTGAGAGTATTAAAAAAGGATTGAATATTACTGAAAAGAGTGTTCCAGGAATTGATGAAGATGCAGCGACAATAGCGGTAGAAGCAGCTAGAAGAGCTGTAGACCACAGTGGAATAAATGCTAATGAAATAGGGGCTTTATACGTTGGTTCTGAGTCACACCCATATGCAGTAAAACCTACATCTACAATAGTTTCACAAGCTATTAGAACAGGACATAAATTAACAGCTGCTGATTTAGAGTTTGCATGTAAAGCAGGAACAGCTGGAATACAGATGTGTGCTGGATTAGTAGATAGTAAAATGATTAAGTATGGTATGGCCATAGGAAGTGATACCTCACAAGGAAGACCTAGTGATGCATTAGAGTATACAGCAAGTGCAGGAGGAGGTGCTTTTATAATAGGTAGTGATAAATCAGAACAGATAGCTGAGATACTTAAAACAACAAGTTATACCTCAGACACACCAGATTTCTGGAGAAGAGAAGGTGCAGCATTTCCTTCACACGGAGGAAGATTCACTGGAGAACCAGCATACTTCAAACATATAACAAATGCAACAAAGCAGTTATTTGAGATGACAGGATTCAAGGCCAGCGACTTTAATTATGCAGTTTTTCATCAACCAAATGGAAAGTTCCCAATAGTAGTTTCAAAAGCATTAGGCTTTGAAGAAAAACAAATTAAAGATGGATTGTTAACACCAGTTATAGGAAATACCTACTCAGGAGCATCTATGTTAGGTTTAGCTGCTGTTTTAGATATAGCAAAACCAAATGAAAAGATATTATTAACAAGTTTTGGTTCAGGTGCAGGAAGTGATTCTTTTGCAATTGAAGTAAAAGATAAAATAGATGAAAAAAGAGGTAAACTTACAAAAGTAAGTGATATAATAAACACAAGAAAGATTTACATTGATTACTCAACTTACCTCAAAAATAGAGGAGGAATTAAAAAAAGGTGATATGATGAGAGATGTTGCAATAATAGGAATAGGATTAACAAAGTTCGGTGAGAGATGGGAGCACGGAATGCGTGAGTTAATGGCAGAGGCAGGCGTAAAGGCAATAACTGATGCAAACATAGGAAGTAAAGATGTTGAGATAGTTTATGGAAGTACTATGGCTTCAGGAAGATTTGTAGGCCAAGAACACATGGCAGCATTACTAGCTGATCAATTAGGCTTTAAAAATATACCAGCAGTAAGAATTGAAAATGCTTGTGCTAGTGGAGGCAGCGCTTTACGTCAAGGATACATGGCAGTAGCTAGTGGAATGCACAACATAGTAGTAGTTGGAGGAGTTGAAAAGATGACTGATGTGACAACATCAGAAGCTACAACAGCACTAGGAGGAGCTGGAGATCAAGAATGGGAGTTATCGCAAGGTATAACCTTCCCAGGATTATACGCGCTTATGGCTAAAAGACACATGCACGAGTATGGAACTACAGAAGAACAGTTAGCAAGTGTAGCTGTAAAAAATCATGAAAACGCAGCTAAAAATGAGTATGCGCAGTTTAGAAAACCAATATCTATACAAGATGTTTTAAAATCAAAGGTAGTTGCTGAGCCATTAAAGGTTTTTGACTGCTCACCAATATCAGACGGAGCTGCGGTTGTTGTTCTTGCTCCATTAGAGATAGCTAAAAAGTATAATGATACACCGATAAAGATAGCTGCTAGTGCTCAAGCAAGTGATACATTAGGATTATCTGAAAGAGAGTCATTAACGGAGCTAAAAGCTACAAAGATTGCTGCAGCTAACGCTTATAAAAATGCAGGAGTAAAACCTTCCGATATAAATGTTGTTGAGGTTCACGACTGCTTTACTATTGCAGAGATTCTTGCGATCGAGGATCTTGGCTTTTATGAAAAAGGAAAAGCGGCTAAGGCAATATTTGATGGTGAAACAAAGCTAAACTCTAAACTTTCTGTAAATACAAGCGGTGGTCTAAAAGGTTGTGGACACCCAGTAGGAGCTACTGGAATAAAACAAGCTGTAGAGATTACAATGCAATTAAGAGGAGAGGCTAAAGAAAGACAGGTAAACGGAGCTGAGATAGGAATGACCCATAATGTTGGAGGAAGTGGCGCTACTGCTGTAGTCCACATAATGAAAAGAGCTAATTAGTGATTAAATGGAAAAAGCATCTGCAAGCGCGTGGAGAAAGTTCAACGCTAGATACAATATGATTGGTAATGTTTGTAAAACATGTAATACTAAGTACTTCCCACCTAGAATAGTTTGTAAAAATTGCGGAAGAAATACAAAAATGGAGGAGTATCAGTTTTCAGGTAAAGGAGAGATATTTTCATTTACAAAAATACATGTTCCTTCTGAAGCTTTCAAAGAAAGCGCACCTTATGTCATAGGAGTAATAAAGTTAGAGGAAGGACCGATGATAGAAGGACATATTGTTGATAGTGGAAAAGAACCACAGATAGGAGCAAAGGTAAAACAAGTATTCAGAAGAATGTACACCGATGGAGAGGAAGGCCTTATAACTTATCATTTTAAGTTTGAACTTATTTGAAAGATTTATGTTTTTTGAAGTTTTTTGATTTTTTATTTAAATTAATTTTTTCTGAGATAAAATGTTAAATGAGATAATAGAGTGTAATGCTTCAAAAAGAACTCCTTCTGATGTACTTGATTGAGAAGTTGGTGATTGATTTAAGTACTCTTCACTTTTAATAAGCCCTTCAGTAAAAAGCTTTAATGTTGCAACAACGGTTACAACATCAGGATGTATTTTTTTATAATCACTTGAAGCAAAAAGTACACCAAATGGATTTTTACCTACTTTTTCCTCTAATGCATTTAATATCTTTTGGGCCTTTTTAGAGTTTCCTTGCATAGCTTCTGCTATTCCGTTAAGTACATTAGGACAGGATAGAATAGTATATTTATTATTAACACTAGTAAGAAGACCGCTATTTGTTTTATAACCGTTAAGTCTTAACAATCTTCTTGCTTCTTCACCATTTCCCGAAAAGAACTCGAGAATTGAAACCAGTATATCTGAAACCTGATTTTTATCTTGAGAAGAAGTACTTAAAGAATAATGTCCTGTTTTATCCCGTTGTTTATGTATACTATTAAGGACATTTCCTGCTTCCTCTTTATTGTCATTGAAATAATTTATAATACCGATCAATGCGTTCAGATGTATTTGCTTTTCCCCAGTTCTACTTACTGTATAAAGTCCATCAGAATCTTTATAAAATGTTTTTTGTATTTCTGCTAAAGAACTTGAAACTTTTTTTGCATACTTTTCTTTAAGATCTATAGTTTTCCTTAAAAGCGCTTCAATTTCTCTGGACCCATTACTTAAACCTGATCCCGATCTTTGCATAGATTTTATCTCTGATGACTCAGAACTACCAACTAATTCTCTTCTATTTAATGCACTTACTGCCATTTACCCACCAAAATAATACTTCCCAATATTAAATAAACAGTAAAAGTTATAAAGTTATTTATTTCTTTTTGTTTTGTGCTGTTTTGATTTTGAAAGTGCTTCTTTTAATAAACTATCTTTAGATTTCATCCCTTGAAAAACTATTATTGCAGCTTTACTTTTCTTAATTGGAGACATACTATCACCTTATATAAAGTAGAAAAATATTTAAATTTGCTTTAAATAATTAAAAAGTTACAGACTCAAAAATCTTTTAAATAAGCCAGGATTTGACATTGCTGATGCTCTTACTGAAGCGTTAGAAGTATTAAATAACTCTAATATTTCTTGATTAGTAAGAAGATTTTCTACACCGGTTCTTGAAGCTATAGCTCCCTTTATTTTAACATTAGAACTAGCAGTATATGTAGATATATCATTGTAACTTAAAACCAAATCATTGTTTTTAATCAAACCTATTATTACTTCTTCTAACTCAGGTGTTCTGCTATTTACATCCATATAATCATTGATAAATTTGTTTATTTTAACTGTACCTAGTTTTTTGATTACATGGCTATTAGACATTAAAGCAGATATTGAACCAGGATTTTTTGAAAAGGAACTTCCTGATACGATTAATGACTCAATGTTACTTCTACTTAATGATGTTACTATCTCAGGATTACGCGTTAAATACTCAGTAACATCATATTTGTTGCAAAATAACATTACTTTAGATTTTGTTATAAATTTAATAAGTTCAGGATTTAAAAATGCTGCAGATACTAGTGGAGTAATTATCTGGGGATGAGTATTTACATTGAAATCAGACAAAATAAATTGATTAGCCAAACGTTTTTTTACTTTTTGAGATAAACTGTTGTTTGGATTAAAAAGGTCTCTGTTTTCAGAAATAAGAATTTTAAATTGATTTGGATTTTGATTATTTGTTTTGAATATAAAATTAGCATTAGTTGGATCTAGAAAGGTTTCATTTAGTTTACCCAAAGATTTATTTTGTGCCAATCCAACTTTATTAATATTTGGATTAGAAATTAGAATACTTATAACTGATTCTGGAATTTTATTTAATAGCTCATGATTTCTAGTAACTAATACATTAGAAATATCACTGGAAAATAAATCAATTGCTTGTGCGCCACTTAAGTTTACTGCTGCATTTGGATTTTCAGAAATAAATTTCTTTAATGAAGGTATTTTTAACAATGAACCCAATTGAGTACGGTTAATTCCGCTCCAAAATGTATCAGATTCTCTTATACCATTAACAAATGATACTGCGTTGAATAAGACAAAGCCTTTTTTATTATAGCCAGAGTTAAGTTTTGTTACCGAATCATCAAATAATTTAAAGATATCGTGGTTATTTTTAAGTAAAACTTCCATTGCTTTTTTGTTTTTTGCAAGACCTTTTATTGCTTCTCCTGTGTACTTTCCACCTGCTAGTGTAGATGGTTTACCTTGTGAAGCTGATTTGAAAATACTGAATATTTTTTCTGCTGCTATTGTTTCTATTATATCTTGTGTTCTTGGAACTGTAATTCCTTTCTTTTTGAATTGAGACTCTCCAATTGCATTTACAATATCTGGATTAGAAAAAACTCCCTCAATTACTTCTTTACTTGCATCTTTTCCATTTATCGTACCTTTATTAAGTAATGTTACTAACTCATTATTACTTAGTATTTTAAGTACAGGACTTTCAGCAACTAATTTTGAAATTTTGTCATTTTTATGAGTTAATAACTCCATTACTGTGTCTTTAGTCAATGCAGAGTTAAAATCAGGTGAATTTACAATAGAATTAACTAATTTTTGATCATTTGTACTTTTTACAATGTCATTTAATTTTTGTTTTTCTGCTTCAGATAATCTTACATTTTCAGTAATAGGATTTGTTTTAGGATTAGTAACTTTCTCAGATCCTCTATGAATATCATTTAACTCTAATAGTCCTTTTAATTCTAGATCAGTATCTCCATTAAGAAGAATATCTTTGTCTAAATTTATTTTAGTTAGCGCTTTACTAACTTGAGTAGGCAGTAATGAAACAAAAGATTCAGAATCAGTGGCTTTTTCTAAAGCATCATTAAGATGTTTATGTAATTTTTTTGTAACTCCATTTGCAGTGACATCGACATTTCTTATATCGACATAATCAACTTTCATAGAGTGTGCTTTTGCAGCTTGTTCTACTCCGTTATTTGCTTGTTCTTGAATTTTCTCTAATTCTTTAACATCTACTGGTTTCATATTTTCAGAAAGAACTGAAATTTTAGCATGCATATGTAAATTTAATTCATTGATTTTGTTTGCAGTTTTGTCATCTTTGTTTTTTTGATATTCAGCACATAATTTAATTATTGCATCTCTTTCTTTTTCTATTTGAGCAAATAAATTTTTTGGTATTTGTGCTGCGCCTTCTTTTTTAGTAGTAGGATTCATTTGTGCTGCAGCTTTAGTTGCCATTTTATCACTAATAATAGTACATAAGTCCTATTTAAATATTTGTACATTTGAATAGTAATGTTTAAATGGAGCTATTTAAAAAATTAAAAAGTATTTTAAAACTTACAAGAGCAGAACACAGTTTTATGTTAATAATTGCAGTGCTTGCAGGAGAATTAATAGTATATAAAAATAATTTTCCAGGATATATTGCAATTATAGCTAGTTTGATAACTCCTATTTTTATAAGCATGGCTTCTTTTGCAATAAATGATTACTTTGATGTAGAAGTAGACAAAGAAAACAATAAAAAAAATGCTCCGTTAGTTTCTGGAGAATTGACAAAAAAAGAAGCGTTGTGGATAACTGCAATTACACTTTTTATAGGAATTTTTGCAAGCATTTTCATAAATTATTATGCATTTATTATCGCAGTTATTTTTGGAGTACTTGCGATGTTGTATAGTTACAAACTTAAAGAAGTACTTTTGATAGGCAACATTTATATTGCATTTTCAATGGCAATTCCTTTTATATACGGTAACTTTGTAATGACTGATAAATTTTCATTGCCTATTTTAATAGTTAGTAGTATGGTTTTCTTAAGTGGTTTAGCACGAGAAATACACGGAACCATTAGAGATTTGAAGGGAGATATAAAAAGAAAGGTTAGCTCATTACCTAAAATAATAGGTATAGAAGCATCAGCGGTTATTGCTGCAGTATTATACATAATTGCAGTTGTAATAAGTTTTTACTTGTTCGTTTTTGAGTTAAAGTTCCACAGTTTTATTTATTTAGGATTTATAATGATCACAGATTTGATCATATTATATATTTCAATAGGATATTTGACAAAAAAGAACGCTAAATTTTATAAGCTATCAAGGAATTTGTCATTACTTGCACTTGCAATAGCATTATTTGGAATACTTCTTGCTCCACTTACATTTTTCCCTTTTTAAATATTTTATTTTTAGCTTTATACTTAAAGGCTTTCCTTAATTTTTTTAACTCTTTTTCATATTCTTTAGAAGTTAAACGTTTTACTTTTTCTATGTTTCTGTAAATGCTATTAACATCTTCACTTTCTTTTTTTGTTCTAGGAAGTATATGCGTATGTAAATGAGGTATACTCATGCCAGAAAAAGGACCTACCTGAGTTATTAAGTTGTAAGATGTAGGTTTATCACCATAAATGCTAACTAATTTTGGTATAACAATTTTTATTGTAGACAACATATCTTCTACTTCCTTTTTTGTTAGCTCAGTTATAGAAAGTACATGTCTTTTTGGTATAAGTAATGAATGTCCTTTAACAACTGGAGATATATCATAAACAACAATGAAGTACTTGCTTTCAAAGTATACCTCATCGTAAATGGCATCAGTACAAAAGACATCTTCTTTCAAAAGTTATTACCTTTTTCTACTTTTTCTTTTGTTTTGTGTTAATGATCTGTTTTGTTCTAATGTCAAAGCTTTTCTTAATGAAAATTCTTTTGCTAATGAATACACTAATGCAATTAATAGAACAACTACCATCATTACTATCAACTCAATTGAAAGTTGTATGTTACTTATTGTTTGTTTTAATGAGTTTATTTGATTAGCTTCTTGTGCTATTAATCCTAGAAGTTGATTCTCTTGTGATGAGGTTAATGAACCTACAGTTGATACAGTCATATTATTCTGAAGTAGATTGTTTAGATTGCTTATACTACTTGCAATTAAACTTAATTGATATGAAGTACTCAGATAAGATGCCGATGTAGCGTTTTTAGTTAATGACGCTTGTTCTGCATAAAATACAGCTGAGTTTCCATATGCAACTGGCCATATGCCATTTAATGAGTTGTTTAATGAGGAAATCAGTATTGATGCGTTGTATTTTGATGAGTTCATTGGCATGTTTTGCGCCATTAAATAATATATAGAGTACAAAGCTGAGCCATACTCACTATTATTATAACTTTCAACTGCTGCGGAGTAGTACATTGATTGAGAGTTGTTGTTAGCTAATATTTGTAAGTCTTTATTTGTTAATTGTTTTATTGCTGAGTTAAAAGAGTATGGAACTGTATTGTTTGAAACCGTATTTATTTCAGATGCTTGTGAAAATAGATTGTTTGTAGCTGAACACCATGCTGCTGACTCGCCTATCGTTCCTATTGCCTCGATTATGTTATCAGTAGATTGTGATGTGTTTAATTCGGTATTTGCAGTTAAAAGATTTTGTTGTGCCCATGATTGTCTTGCTTGTCCACTTACTATGTATTGGTAATTTTGTTGTGTCATTATAGGTGGAGTTAGATTATTACAATAATTTAGAACAGTGTTGTAAAGAGTATATGCTTTTGATAAAGTATAATTATTTGAGTTTGCATAGATAAATGCATTTATATATTCAATAAATGAAGAATCTGCTGCAGTATAACCATAACCTTTTGATGCTATTTTTTTGTAAGTGGCTAATTGTGAATAAAATTGGGTTTTTAATGAAGAGAAGTTGTTAGGTATACTGTTTATCATAGTTGTGGTTGAGTTTATGGTATAATTAACTAAATTATTAAAGTATGATTCATTACAGTTACACTTGAATGGTGCATTTGGAATATTATTTATTGAAAAATTGCTAATAGATAAATTATATGTCAAACGAGTTATTTGTGGAGTTTGACTTGAAAGTACATATGGCAATGCTTGTGAAACATTAGATACCTCTATAATTGGAATATTGTTTAATTGTTGTGATATGTAGTAAAGTGTATCTTCAAAACTTCCATTTTCAACATATGGTGCAAGTACATAACTTAAACCATAGCTTTTTGCTGAAGAAACTTTATCAGTTATGCCACCTATTGGCCCTACCTGACCATTGCTTGATATAGTACCAGTTAATGTAAAGTTCTGCTTTATAGGCTTGTGAGATAATCCGGATATTGCTAGAACAGTAAATGCTAAACCACCGCTAGGTCCAGTAACATTTGATGTATTGTCATTTATAGTATATGTAAAATTTAAGCTTGATTTATTTAAGTTTAGATACTTTGCAGCATAGGTAACACCAGTAACTGCCGATAGATAAGTACTCTGGCCAACATGTGTAGGTCCTAGTATCTTAACGCTACCATTTCCTGAAGTTACATTAAGTGTGATTACACTTATGACACCAGTATCCGTATTTCCTAAAACTGCTGGAACATGTATAGAGGTAGTATATGCTTGTGTAATTCCAAAAAATAAAGTTGCAAAAAGTATCTGGGCAAAAAACAAGCTGGTTCTATTAAGAGATAATTTTGACATGAGTAGTTATTTACAAGGAATATTTAAATTCCTTTCTATTAATAAAGGTATTAGATAAAATGAAACTAAATTCCAGAGTACAAAAAAGAATAAAACTTCAAAGTGTTATGGAGTATTTAATAACGCATATGTGGGCCTTATTAATAATAGCAATAGCATTAGTTGCTCTTTTTGAACTCGGAATTTTTACCCCAAACCCTCCACAGCAATGTATATTATCAAATGGATTAGTTTGTAAAAATTTTTCCATAAATACTGGAGGAACATTAACATTTGATGTAGTTAACAGTGGCACAACACCAATGAATATAACTGGAGTTGCATGTTACCAAAATTCTACAGATATAGTTTATCAAAAAGAAGGAAACATAAACGGACAGATAGCTTTATCGCCAGGAGCAACAGTTACATTATATACAAATTGTTACCAAAACAATAAACAAATTTACACTTCTGGTTTTGGTTCTTTTTATGGAGGTATTTTATCAATAAAATATATTGATTCTAGAACAGGAGTTTCAGGTGACAGTTATGGAAGCATATCAGTAACTACAACAAATGGAGGAAGTACTTCACAAGCTGGTGCAACAAATACAATTTTAATTACATTAACAAATGTACAGAGTTCTCCCACACCGAGTAGTTTTCAACAAGAGTTAATTATAAATCCATCCAGTTATGTTAATTACGGATTAAATGCAAACTTAAGTAACTTAGAGTTCAGTACAAAACCATATGGTGGCGGATCTCAGATTTATGCATGGATAAAAAATGGATCAAGTAGTATATCAACAAAAGCAGAGATATGGATTAACTTACCTACCATAATAGATGCAAATGGTGGAACACAAACAATTTACATGAGTATTTTCTCAAATAATGACCCAGTAACTTCTGGTTACACAGGATATGCGCCACAACATTACTGTTCAAGTGGATGTTTCCAAACCTCATATGGCCAATATGATAATGGAGAAAATGTTTTTTCAACGTATAGTAACTTTAAAAGTGCAGCGACAACTAATATACTTTATTCTCCGCAGAATTGCCTTGCAGGATTGACAATAAATAATGGATACACAATGAATACAATCGGCTGCGGTAATTTACAATATGGACAAATAATTAATCTAAATGTACCACATGGATATGGAGGGATTCTTTTATCGAATGTTGAGTCTATAACAGGACCCAGTGGAGGTAGTGGAATTATATGGTGTTGGTTATTAAACGGAGGTTGTACTCCAGGAGATGGAGTAGGTCAAAATCCTGTTCAAATAATGTCAAAAGCTCCTTCGTCAAGTCAGTTTCTTTATACTATTGATGAATTAACAGCAAACTCAATAACAGATTACAGAACATTTACAGTAAACTATTTAGGTATTGCAAGTTATCCACCAGATGGAGTTATGCCAAGTGTTAGTTGTAATATAGGCGTATGTAGTAATTAATTATTAAAAGTCAAACATACTAGATTGTTTTCCAGAGTTTTTTTCTTCTGGTTCTCTAGAAAGAATATCGATTACACCAAAAACCCCATCATATCCTGGTTTTATCTTAATTTTTCCAGAACGTATTGAGCTAATAGCCTTTGCAAGTTCTGGATCAAACGATTTTATTTTTTCTATATCTGATTTTATTAAAACATTAAACTCTGTACCAAAGGTGCTTAGAAGTTTTGAGTAACTATCATGAACAGTTTTTGTTGCAACACCCTTTGAGTAAACATAGGATAATACTTCCAAAAGTGGAACTGCTTTTATATATTTTGGAGCGCCCTTTAGGATATAATCTTCATCTCTATCTGCTAGCTCTTCAACTCTATTTAAAACTCCCAGAGTTAACTTTCTTCTGCATTTTGGACACATGTAATTGAATTTTTTAGCTTCTGTAGGAGTTAATGAAACATTACAGTTTCTATGTCCGTCATAATGATACTTTCCTTCTTCAGGAAAGAACTCAATAGTATAAGATATTGCTTTTTCCTTTATACTGTTTATCACTTTTTCATAGGATACTTCATCTTTATTTATGTTTAAGACTACAGCTTCTCTTCCTAATTTTTGTGGAGAGTGTGCATCACTTCCAGATAATAAAGCATATTTGTCATTTGAAGAAACTCTCCAGTTCATAGACGGATCACTACTTAAACCAGTTTCTAATGCATAGATATGTTTTGCTTGATCTTGATACGCATCTTTAATTGAATCGTAACCAGAGATTGAACCAAAAACTCCAAACCATGGAGTCCAAGCGTGAGCAGGAAATATAAAAATATTTTTATCTATTGCAATTAACTTTTCTACAAGTTCAGGCGTTGAAAGACTTAACAATGGTCTTCCGTCAAGAGATAAATTACCATATTTACTTAACTCAGTGTTTATTTGTTCAACTGTTTCTAAACTCGGAGCAAGTATACAGTTATGTACCTTCTTAACACCAGGAGCTCGTGAAAAAATATTCTTTGAGTTTCCTTTTTCATCAAATACAGTACACACCTCTGTGCCTAAAATAAATGATATATTGTTGTTTTGATTTTTAAGTGAAAAAATTCCTTTTTCTTTTTCAACTAATTTTTCTTTTATATCTTCAAAGCACATG
>JAJZKH010000026.1 GCA_021850955.1 Microcaldota archaeon | reverse complement strand
ACTCTAAATTCAGACTCACAGAAACCTATCAATATAACTGCAATAAATATTCGTTTAGGCGGAGATGTTCATAGTCTTCCGGGAAAAGATGTTGAGACCACCTTTGAAATAAACATTCCTTATAATAATATGTAATTTTAATTACGCAGGAGAAGTAGAGATTAAATTTTCATAAAGTGTTTTTTTAACAAAAGATATAAAAGTATTAACTCATTATGTTACGTTATGGAGTACACTAATCACGCCTTGGGAGCAAATATAATTCCCTATAACTACGAGCTATTTTTTGAGCCTAATTTTTCCGATTTCAAATACAAAGGTGAAGAAAAAATATATTTAAAAATAAGTAAACCAACAAAAAATATAACGTTAAACTCCTCAGAGATAGAAATATCTAATGCTTCTATTACTTCTAAAAAAGAACTTCAAGAATGTAAATTTGATTTTGACGAAAAAAATGAAAGAGTTACATTTTATTTTGAAAAAGCAGTATCCGGCGAGGTTTTTCTAGAAATAAAATTCACTGGTATTCATAACGATAAAATGGTAGGTTTTTATCGAAGTAAGTATTTTGAAGAAAAGAAAGAAAAATATTTTATGACTACTCAATTCGAGGCTGCAGATGCAAGACGGGCATTTCCTTGTTTTGACGAACCAATTTTTAAAGCAACATTTAATCTTTCACTTTTAATAGATCAAAGTCTAACTGCAATTTCAAATATGCCAATACATTCAGAACAAAAAATGGGCAATAAAAAACTTGTAACGTTTGAAAAAACATTGCGCATGTCCTCATACCTGCTTTATATAGGCGTTGGAGATCTTGATATTACCTCAGAAAGATTTGGAAAACTTTTGTTAAGAGTCATAACAATTCCAGGCAAAAAAACTCTTACAAAACTTCCACTTTTCTATGCCAAAAAATTTATTGCTTTTTATGAGAAATATTTTGGAATCAAATATCCTCTGCCTAAATTGGATTTAATTGCGGTTCCAGATTTTGCGGCAGGAGCAATGGAAAACTGGGGAGCAATAACATTTAGGGAAACCTCTCTTCTTGGTGATGAAAAATCAGCAATCACAAGCAAGCAGCGTATAGCAGAGGTAATAGCACATGAATTTACTCATCAATGGTTTGGAGATTTAGTTACAATGGCATGGTGGAATGATTTATGGCTTAATGAAAGTTTCGCAAATTTTATGAGCTACAAGGCAATGGAAGCCGTTTTTCCAGAATGGGAGATGGAGACAAAATACATAATATCAGAAACTAATACCGCTTTTGCAATGGACCAACTTCGATCTACCCATCCAATAAGTGTAAATGTAAAAACTCCAGCAGAAATAGATCAAATTTTTGATGCAATAAGCTACTCGAAAGGAGGAAGTATACTTAACATGATAGAGGATTATGCCGGAAAGGATATTTTTAGAAAAGGTTTGAATTTATATTTAAAAAAACACTCATATTCAAATGCTACAAAAGATGATTTATGGATTGCTATAGACGAGATTGCAAATAAAAGTGGGAAAAAACTTGAAATACCTTTAGTGGCAAATGCGTGGATAGAAAAGAAAGGCTATCCATATGTACAAGTATCAAAATCAAAAAATGGGTTTATATTAAAGCAGAAAAAATTCACTCTGATTTCTCAAAAATCAGATAATGAATTATGGCCCATACCTATTTTGTATTCATTATCACATACTGGTAAGAATAAACATACTTTGCTCATGAAAAATGAAACCGTTGAAATAAAAACAAATCACGGAAATGAAATAAAGCTTAATATGACCCAAAAAGGATTTTACAGGACTTTATATCCAAAAGACATACTTGAAATTATAGGCGAAATGATAAAAGAACAGGAGCTAAGTCCTCTGGACTCATGGGGCGTAGAAAATGATCTATACTATTTTACTAAGAAAGGATTATACTCAATAAGGAATTATCTTGAATTTGTAAATAATTATTGTTTTGCAGCAAAGTATCCTCTCAATACTAGCGTGTTGAATCATCTTAACGGTCTTTATATTCTATTATATAATACTAAATCCAAGATAAAAGATGAGGTTAAGGATCTCTTAAAGGAGTATAGCAATGAAATATTAAAGCAGGTTGGCTGGGTCAGATCCAAAAACGAAAGCGCTACCATAACTATACTGCGTTCATCTGCAATAATATCTTCTGGAATTTCTGGCGATAAAAGTACAATAAACAAGGCAAAAAAAATGTTTGACAATTATATTTCTGGGAAACACGATCTGGATCCTAATCTAAGAACTGCTATTTATGAAATATCTGCAATATACGGGAAAAAAGACACATTTGATATTTTTATTAAAAATTATGAAAAAGAAAACAATCCTGTAGAAAAATTGAGGTATCTACAGTCACTTAGTTTTTTTATGGATAAAAAACTTATAAACAAAGCACTTGATTTTTCTATTTCTAAACATGTCAGGCCGCAAGACTCGATTATGATACCATCAATATCATCGTCAAATCCTGTAGCGGTAGAAAACGTTTTCAAATGGACAAAGAAAAATTGGAAGAGTCTTACAGAAATATATCCTCCAGGAACACATATTTTTTCAAGGTATGTTAATAATATGGCATCAATTACTGATAAGAAGCTGTTTTCAGAGTTTAACTCATTCTTTTCAAATAAAAAGAATACACGATCAGATATAACAAATTCAATTGCAAATGCAAAAGAAATAATCACAATAAATTTGAAGTTTATAGAAAAGGCGACAAGGCGATAATTTGGAGTTTCTGTTCCGTTTTGATTCTCCAAGAAAATATCAGGACTCTATGATAACTGATATTTATTCTTCACTCAAGAAGAGTCAAAGCATAATAATAAATGCTCCTACTGGAATAGGAAAAACAGATGCATCTATCTCTGCTGCGTTGACCTTTGCTCTTAAAAATAATCTAAATATATTTTTTTTAACTCCAAAGATTTCTCAGCATAAAATAGTAATAGAATCGCTTAAAGGTATAAATGAAAAATTTAAACTTAATCTTAAGTATATCGACATAGTTGGAAAGAAAAACCTATGCGTAAATGAAAAAATAAATTATATGGATGGAGAGTCTTTCTACAAAAGCTGCGAACAACTTGTAAAAAATAACAAATGTCAATATTATACTGCATCTAAGGATAAATCAAGGCTTGCAGGCTTAGAAAGATATGCCGAAGATGGACATATTGTTTTTTTCAATAAATGCTTCGATAAAGGAATCTGCGGCTATGAAGCTATGGCAGAGCTGGCAAAAAACTCAAATTTTATAATAGCAGATTACGCTCATTTCTTAAATCCTTACACAAGGCAGGTATTTCTAAAAAGAATAGGCCATACTCTAGAAAATTCAATAATAATATGGGACGAAGCTCATAATATATTAAATGTAGCCAGTTCTTACATGAATAGTTCATTGAGTACATACACTCTATCAAATGCAGAAAAGGAACTAGCATCAATTAGCAGCAGTCTGGACATAAGCTATATGCGTTTTATGATGGAAAAAATTGCAGAAAAGACTCTCAAAGAAAAGAAGTTACAAGAAGCCTTTTTTTCAGGAGATGAGGCTAAGGTAGCACTCACATTTAACATAGAATCAGTATCGCGTGATTTAGAAAAAGCAGGGCTTGAATATCTTGCAAAATCAGGAGCAAAAAGATCCTATTTGATGCACATATCTCGTTTTCTCGAAGCATTGAATGTAGAAAGCGACTCAACTGCAAAAATAATCACAAAAAAAGGACAAGATATAAAAATGTCAATAATAAGCTTGTATCCAGATGAAGCACTTGAAGCTCTTCATAAAGTCTATGCAAATATATTCATGAGCGGAACTATGCTTCCACTTCATATGTATGTAGAACTTTTTAGATTGGATGATGCAAATGTAAAAAATTACAAATCTCCGTTTCCAGAATCAAATAAACTATGCATAATAGATAACGATGTTTCTACAAAATATAATGAAAGGTCTATATCACAATATAAAAAAATAGCAGCAAAGATAATGAATATCAAAAGCATGGTGAAAGGAAATGTTGTTATCTTTTTTCCTAGTTTTGATTTTCTAAATAATGTTTATCGATATATGGAAACCGAAGTAGCCTATATACAAAGAAGTGAAATGAAAAGCAGTGCGGTGGAAGAATTAATTTCTTCATTCAAAAAAAGTTCAGATTCGCTTATGTTTGGGGTTATGGGCGGCAGTCTAAGCGAAGGTATCGATTATGCAAATAATGTTATAAAAGGGATTGTTATAGTCGGCATACCATTGGAAAAGCCAAATCTGGAGCTGACTTCAAAGATAGAATATATAAATAAAACCTTTAAAGGGAAAGGAAATGAATATATCTATTTAGTTCCTGCAATAATGCGTTCCGTTCAAGCTGCAGGAAGAGCCATACGCAGTGAAACTGATAGGGCATTTATTATCTTTATGGATAAACGCTATGATTGGGGAATATACAGATCAATAATTAAAAATTTTATAACTATAACAAAATCAAGTAATTATCTAGAATCAATAGATAAATTCAATTCAAGTGAAAGTATAAAAACCTCAGATAAAAATCTCTAATTCTCCAGAACTGCTCTCCTCAATTTTATAATGTTTTGTATCAGTAACCCATGGCGTATTCTCATTAGCTTTTCCTGTAGTTATATCAAAGGCGCCGCTGTGCATGGGACAGATAATCTCATCCCTATCTACATATCCTTCATGGAGAGGTCCTTTTTCATGAGTACACTTCTCATCTAAAACATTAACATTTCCATTATGCAGTATTATAACAAAACTCTTCCCGGATATCTCTAATTTTATTGGCTCGTTTTCTCTCAATTCAGATTTTTTAATACCTAACTTTTCTTTTGGCATTAAATTACCTTAACGATACTGGTGCAGCTTTGCTGCTATCCTCCTGAACCTTTACTCCAGTACCATATGCAACAACCTCTGTCATTACTTGCCCTATATCTGCAGAATCAAATCTCATATCCACAACTGCATTAGCTCCAACTTTCTTAGCGTCTGCAATCATCCTCTGTATAGCATGCTCTCTCGCTTCAGATAGCATCTGTGTATACTCATCTATTTCTCCTCCAATCATGCCTCTTAATCCAGCTACTAAATTGCCCCCTATGCCCCTGCTTCTTACTATAATGCCAAACACCGGTCCTATTACCTCGGTTATTTTCTGTCCCGGTACGTAATTTGTAGTAACAACAGTAAACTCATCATCCTTTGCCATAAACTCACATATTTTTATTTCATCTTAATTATAAATATCTTTCCATAAAATTTTATAATTGTATAATAATTTCATCATATCTTTACGTAATTTCCTATATTTTATAAATATTATTTAACATATTATTTTTATAATTTAACGCATATGCTCTCTATAATTTATAGGTCTTGCCTCTCCAGACAATACTTTTCATTTTACTTGCAGCTATCAAATTAACTTCATAGAAGAAAGGTGCTAAAATAACTATTATAAGTATCTTTAAGTCATTTAATCGCGATCTTTTATATGCCATTGCTATGCTTTTGAAGGTATGTATAAAAAATATTAAGAAAATAGGTGAAATAAATATACTTAAAAAAATACCTGATAAAATTAGTATAATCTCAGAACTGTAATACACTAGGCCCTCATATAAATTTTTTCTATATCCAAGTAATGTAAGAGCAGTCTGCCTATTTGCCCATTCGAAGAATACTCCAAAGTTTTCATCGCAATTTACTATTGGCTTTGGAGTTTTTGTATAACTTATATTGAGATTCTTGCTCTTTGCAATTTTAGTCAAAGAGATATCATCAGAAACAGAGTACTTCGAGTCGGTAAAAAAACTTAACGATTTTTTATCTAGTAAATCTTTTCTGAATGCAAGAGAGCCTCCCCAACCAAAACGCCTTTTCTCATTTTCAAGCAAGCTATCACCTACAAAACCCCAGATCATCTTCATTTCAGACCAGAAATTTTTCCTAATAGGTTTAAAGAAAGGATACATTGTGGATACTCCGACCTTTTTATCAGTTAAAGGCGCAAGTAAATTAGTTAGCCATGTTCTTTCAAAAAAAACATCCGAATCTGCTATGACATAAGCGTCAAAATCCCTAAATTTTTTTAATGCGGTTGCTATTGCCTTTACCTTTCCACTTCCATTCTGATTTTGATCTGTTATTATATAATTAAAACCAACTTTTTTGATAAAAGCCCTTGAAGGATCCTCTTCAGAATCTATAATTGCTACTACTTTATAATTTTTATAACTCTGTTTTTTAAGCGAGATGAGATTTTCATACATTGTAATATCCTTTCCCTTACATGGAACCATTATGAGGGTTTTGCCTTTATATTCGGAGTACTCTGGTTCTTTTTTTCTTTTTCTTAAAATTGAACTTATGTCCAGACTTAGAATAAAGATAAAAACAACAATACAAAAAGCAATTAATATTTCAATAAAAATTTCGTACATGCTTTATTCACAACTATATTCGGGCAATAGAGTTTATATATTTTACACATTTATTTTCAAAAAAGAAAAACAGATAACTCTTTATTTATTATCTTCTTTATAATTTACATGTCTTATCATACATTCCAGACAATAATAATACCTGCAATAGTTGTTTTTGCAGTTACTTATTTTGTGACAAAATTTTTAATGCGCTATCTTTATGGAGCAGGAATAATAGCAGAGGATAGAAATAAAGAGAAGCCAATAAAACTTGCAAGCAGCGGAGGTCTTGGAGTATCGTTTGGAATAATCTTCGGCATTCTAACTTATGTTTTTGGGGCTTCATTTATATTTCAGGCAGTAATAGACACTAATAAGCTCTTTGCGGTTGCACTTTCTATAATTTTGATAGCTCTTGTAGGTTTTATAGATGATATAAACGTGAAGCGTGAGCGTGTCAAGTCAACCGATATGATGGATATACGCCAGGGGCTAAAACAGTGGCAAAAGCCTATTTTAACTTTGATAGGCGCACTTCCTTTAATGGCAATAAACATACATGCAGGAGCAATAAACATACCATTTATAGGAGCGATTAATTTTGGAATAATTTATCCATTGATTTTGCTTCCTCTTGCTGTAATCTTCATAGCAAACGCAGTCAATATACTTGGAGGTTTTGATGGCTTACAACCTGGAATGATACTAATAGCAAGCCTAGGGCTTATGATTTACTCTATATTCTATGGAGTTCCAATAGGTGCATTTCTATCTGTACTACTCTTTGCTTCTGTTCTTGCATTCCTTCCATTTAATATATTTCCAGCAAAGATCATACCTGGCGATAGCTTCACATATGCAGTGGGGGCAGCATTTGCTGCAATTGCAATAGTGGGTAATGCAGAAGCATTTGCACTAATAATCTTCATACCTTGGATAATAGAGTTTTTCTTGCATCTTAGAAGAAGATTTAAGGTTACTGATTTGGGAATAAGACAAAAAGATGGCACCATGAAGGCGCCTTATGGCAAGAAAATCTACAGTCTTACACATTTAATTATGAATATAAAAAGAGCTACTGAAACAGATGTTACTATTTATCTATGCTTAATGGAGATAGCATTTGTACTTCTTGCTTTTGTTCTTAAGTTCCTAGGCCTTCTGTAATTAACTCTTGAAATATTATAAGGAGTTATTTTTGAAGGCACCCCTATAGCGTTTTTACCTACTCCTAAATTGCTTTTAGTTAATACTATATCCGATTTCTTTATCAGTCTTCTTCTACCTGCGTGCTCTGCATATCTCATAGCTTTATTCGCAACGCTTTCGGCAAGCTTTTCAAGTTCCTTTTCAAGATCAAGCACTGCATCTTCGGTTACTTTCTCGGCACCAGCCTCTCTGATAAACTGTTCTACATCATATAAGCTAAATTTTCTTTCTGCCAAAATATCACCAAACTCAAAGAACAAGTAGGGTATAAGTTGATAAGCTTTAAAAAGCATCGTATTACAAATCAAGTAGTGGAATTCTCATTCAAAAACAGTATTGGTCTTACCATATGACGATATAACTTTGTTATAGGTTTTGCATGCATAATAGGGCAATACTATCTGTAAAATCTATATTGTCAGATTCTTGTAATTGCACTGTAATCAATGCATTATCATTTTTTTGAATATATTAATAACTTATATATATCTAATTAGTCATATAAGCTAAATTTTCTTTCTGCCAAAATATCACCAAACTCAAAGAACAAGCTAGTTATATGACTAATT